>DATFVT010000373.1:0-4626 GCA_035260105.1 Acidimicrobiia bacterium | reverse complement strand
ACCGTCCTGTATCCCGACATCGCGTACCCGACCTACGAGATGGGCGCGCGTCTCGCCGGTCTCCGGGCGGTCCCCGTCCCGCTCGACGATCGGTGGCTCCTCGACCTCACACGAGTCGACGAAGCGGACGCCGCGCGCGCCCTCCTCGTCTGGGTCAACGAGCCGGGCAACCCGACGGGCTCGTCGGGTGGTGGCGACCATCTCCGCGCCGTCGCCGACTGGGCCCGCAGCTGCGGCGCGATCGTCGCCAGCGACGAGTGCTACGCCGAGTTCAGCTACGACCCCGCCGGTGCGGCCGCCCCGCCGGCGACGATCCTGGCGCACGGCCACGACCGCACCCTGGCGGTCCATTCGTTGTCGAAGCGGTCCAACATGGCGGGGCTGCGGGCGGGGTTCGTCGCCGGCGATCCGGCGGTCGTGAGCTATCTCGGCGAGGTCCGCAAGCACGCCGGGCTGATGACGCCGGCACCGGTGCAGGCGGCCGCCGCCGCCGCGCTCGGCGACGACCGTCACGTCGACGAGCAGCGCGCCCGTTACGCCCGCCGCCGGGCGGATGCGCTGGACGCGCTCGGCGCCTGGGGCCTCCTCCACGACGGCGGCCCCTCGACGTTCTACCTGTGGCTGCGGAGCGCCGCCTCCGGCGAGGACGGATGGTCCATCGCCCGGCGCCTCGCCGAGCGCGGCCTCCTCGCCGCGCCGGGGGACCTGTACGGCCCGGGCGGCGCCGCCCACGTCCGGCTCTCCCTCACGCAGACCGATGATCGCCTCGCCCTCGCATTCGACCGGCTGACGAAGGAGCGCGTGTGAGCGACCTCGCCGAGCAGGTGACGCGGCTCTGGGACGGTCGCGACGACCTCGACGCCGTCATGCCCCGCGCCGAGGCGCGCGCCGTCGTCCACGACGCGATCGACCTCCTCGACCGGGGCGAGGCCCGCGTCGCCGAGGTCGTCGACGGCAAGATCGTGGTGCACGAATGGCTCAAGCAGGCGATCCTCCTGCTGTTCCGGCTGGAGAACCTCGCCGTCGTCGAAGCCGGACCCTTCGAGTACCACGACAAGCTCCCGCTGAAGCACGACTACGCATCGGCACGGGTGCGCGTCGTGCCGGGTGGCTCGGCGCGATGGGGCTCGTACCTCGCTCCCGGTGTGATCCTGATGCCCTCGTACGTGAACATCGGCGCCCGCGTCGGCGCCGACACGATGGTCGACACCTGGGCGACCGTCGGCTCCTGCGGGCAGATCGGCGAACGAGTGCACCTCTCGGGCGGCGTCGGCATCGGTGGCGTGCTCGAACCGCCGCAGGCGGCGCCGGTCATCGTCGAGGACGACGCGATGATCGGCAGCCGTTCCATGATCACGCAGGGCGCGCGCGTCGGGCAGGGCAGCGTGCTCGGCGAGGGCGTCATCCTGAACCCGGCCATCCCCGTCGTCGACGCCGAGACGGGCGAGGAGGTCGGGCGCGGCGTCGTGCCGCCGTGGTGCATCGTCGTGCAGGCGATCCGGAAGCGCGACTTCCCGGGCGGCGAGTTCGGGCTCCCGTGCGCCCTCATCCTGCGGCGGCTCGAGCCCGGCGAGCGTGCCGACAAGGCGAAGCTCAACGAGATCCTCCGTGAGCACGGCGTCGCCTCCTGAGCTGCTGGCTGCGCCGGCGGACGACCTGCTGGGCCTGACCGCCTCGCTCGTCGCGGTCCCGTCGGTCAGTCATCACGAGGGCGAGCTGGCCGACCAGGTCGAGCGGCGCTTGAGCGAGCGCGCGCCCGGGCTGACGCTCACCAGGTTCGAGAACAACGTGATCGTGCGCAGCGAGCTCGGCCGCGACCGCCGCGTCGTCCTCGGTGGTCACCTCGACACGGTGCCGGCCAACGCAAACGAGACGCCGCGCGTCGACGGCGATGTGCTCCACGGGCTGGGGTCGGCCGACATGAAGGGCGGCCTGGCCGTGCTCCTGCGCCTGGCCGAGGAGATCGCCGCCGGCCGGGAGCCTCGCACCGACTGCACGTTGTTCTTCTACGAGGGCGAGGAGGTCGCCGACGAGTTCAACGGGCTCCGGCACGTGTTCGCCGACGAGCCCGAGCTGCTGGCCGGTGACTTCGCCGTCCTGCTCGAGCCCACCGGCGGGCACGTCGAGGCGGGATGCCAGGGCACGCTGCACCTCCGGGCCGTCTTCGACGGCGAGCGGGCGCACTCGGCCCGTCCGTGGCACGGGAGCAACGCGATCCACGCCGCCGCCGACGCCCTGCAGCAACTTGCCGCGCATGAGTCCGACACGGTCACAGTGGACGGGCTGCCGTACCGAGAGTCGCTGCAGGTCGTCCGGATCGAGGGCGGTGTGGCCAACAACGTGGTGCCCGACTCGTGCACGCTCGTGGTGAACCGGCGCTTCGCCCCGGCCTACTCGGTCGACGAGGCGCGGGCTCAGGTCGAGAAGCTCCTGGCGGGGGCGGACCGCATCGAGGTCGTCAACGCGTCGCCGGCGGCGCCGCCGAACCTGGGCCACCCGCTGGTCGCCGAGTTCGTGGACACTCTGGGCCTGCCCGTCGAGCCGAAGCTCGGTTGGACCGACGTCGCCCGCTTCGCCTCCCGCGGCGTTCCCGCGGTGAACTTCGGGCCCGGTGACCCCGACGTGGCGCACACCGCCGACGAGCGGGTCACCCGGGGCGCGATCGAGCAGTGCTACGCCGCGTTGAGCCGGTTCCTCGGGATGGCGGCCTGAGCGGCGGTCAGACCTTGCGGAGGACGGTCACGACCTTGCCGTAGATCACGACGTCGCCGGCGTCGTACACGAGGTCGTCCATGTCCTCGTTGGCGGGCTTGAGCACGATCTTGCCCCGCCGGCGCGCGAACGTCTTGACGGTCGCCTCCTCGCCGGGGATGCCGGCGACGACGATCTCGCCCGGCTCGGCCGTGCTCTGCTGGCGGACGACGACGTGGTCGCCGTCGAGGATGCCGGCGTCGATCATCGAGTCACCCCGGACCCGCACCATGAACAGCTGCCCGCGGCCGGTGAAGTCCTCGGGGAGCGGCAGGAGCTCCTCCACGTTCTCGGCCGCGAGGACTCCCGTCCCGGCGGCGACGTCGCCGACGAGCGGGATGTTGCGGACGGGCCTGCGTTCGACGGCCGCCCCCGAGCCGGGCTCGAAGCGGACCTCGATTGCGCGTGGCTTCGTCGGGTCGCGGACGAGGTAGCCCTTGTCCTGCAACGCCGCGAGGTGGGCGTGGACGGTCGAGCTCGAGGAGAGGCCGACGGCCTCCCCGATCTCCCGGACGCTCGGCGGGTAGCCGCGGCCGCGGACCTCTGCGTCGATGAACTCGAGCACCTGGCGCTGCCGGGTGGTCAGGTCGGTCACGGGGGCGCCTCCAGTCTTCGCGACGCCGTCTGAGGCGCCTTGACGCACGGTAACACGATCAGGCGTTCGGGGCAAACACCTGTTCGAATTCGTCCTTGACCGGGAACACGCGTTCGTGCTTGGATGCGAACAGGCGTTCGACCCACCGAGTCGGGTCTCCCCGGGTGGGTCGAGCCACGCCGGGGGGCGCCCCGCTCCCCGGCGCAGTCGTCGGGGTCCCGCTGGTGCGGGCGTAGCTGTCACACCCCCGTGGTTCGCTACGGGGGACGGAAGCAAGCGAGCAAGACCAGAGCGACGCAGAGACACGAGAGAGCCTGGAAGAGCAGGAAGAGCAGGAAGAGGCGGAGAGAAGGAGGCACGTGGGATGGCCGCCGTCATGACCACCCCGAGGTTCGAGATGGAGCCCGCCGTCACTCGCACGGTCCGGCGGGTCGCACCCCGCTCCGTCGCCCGGCGCGGGCATCGGGCCTCGCCCGCCACCTACTGGCGCCGGCGCGTCGTTGCCGTGGCCGTGGCGGTGGCGGCGCTGGTCATGGTGGGGAAGGCGGGTGCCGCGCTCGGGGACTCACCCCTCGCAGTCCCCGAGCGCCGCCCGGCCGCCACGCCCTACGTCGTGCAACCGGGCGACTCGCTGTGGTCGATCGCCGCCCGCCTCGAGCCGGGCCGGGACCCACGTCCGCTCGTCGACGCGCTCGCCGTCTCGCGTCGGGGTGCGCCCCTCGTGCCCGGCGAGGCGATCACCCGGCCCGGATGACGCGGTCCGGGCGCGGGCATGGCTGGATACCGTGGGGTGGTGCGTTGCCCGTACTGCCAGACGGCCGAGGACAAGGTCGTCGACTCGCGGCCGGCCGACGACGGCGCCGCGATCCGGCGCCGGCGCGAGTGCCTCGGGTGCGGCCGGCGGTTCACGACCTACGAGCGGCTCGAGGAGCTCCCGTTGGTGGTCGTGAAGCGGGCGGGCGACAAGGAGCCGTTCGAGCGGGCGAAGGTCGAGGCGGGGATCCAGCGGGCGGTGACGCACCGGCCCGTGCCCGAGGGCTCGGTGACCGAGATCGCGGCCGAGATCGAGGACGAGCTGCGGGCCGAGAGCGCGGAGGTCACGAGCGAGCGGGTGGGCCTGGCGGTGCTCGAACGCCTGCGGGTGCTCGACCCGGTGTCGTACCTGCGGTTCGCGTCCGTGTACAAGGGGTTCGAGGACGTCACCGACTTCGAGCGCGAGGTCGCCGTGCTCCAGAAGTCGACCGAGCCCAAGCGCCACCCGGCCCCGTCGCGCTGACCGG
>DATFVT010000372.1:0-4732 GCA_035260105.1 Acidimicrobiia bacterium | reverse complement strand
CACGTGCTTCGTGATCGGCGGGTGGAGCGGGCTGATCATCGGGTTCTTCCTGTCGAACGTGCTGCTCTGGCACTCGACGTTCACCGTGAACTCACTGGCGCACGTCTTCGGCCGCCGTCGCTACGACACGCCCGACACGAGTCGGAACTCGCTGCTCATCGCCCTCTTGACCGGCGGAGAGGGATGGCACAACAACCACCACCACTACCAGTCGTCGGCGCGGCAGGGGTTCCGCTGGTGGGAGATCGACGTCACCTACTATCTGCTGAGGTTGCTGCGAGTCGTCGGCATCGTTCGAGACTTGCGCGAGCCTCCGCCGCGTGTACGCGATCCCGGACCTCCGAGTGCGCAACCGCGCGCCGCGCCGGACGCCAACGAGCCGGTGCCGGCCTAGGCCGACTGCAATGGTTCCGCGCCCGCAAGGGCACGGCAGGCCCGTATGGCCAGAGCCACGATCGTCAGGGTCGGTCCGTAGCCGGTCGACGTCGGAAACACCGACGAGTCGGTGCACAGGACGTTGTCGACGTCGTGGAGGCGTTGCCACCGGTCGAACACGCTCCGGCGAGGATCGTCGCCCATGCGAGCGGTGCCCATGACGTGACGGGAGATCGGCGTCGGGTTCAGGGCGTCGAACTCGCTGCCGGGTCGGGGCGGCGACGTGACCCAGAAGGCGGTGTGGGCGCCGGCGTCCCGCATGACGTCCTCGAGGCGGGGCGCCCAGTGGTCCGCGCACGCGACCTCGTGCAGGTGGGGTGAGTACGTGATCCGCCCCGCCGGCGATCCCCACACGTCGCGCAGCTGCGGGTCGAGATCGATGCGGTTCGCGGCCTGGGGGAGATCCTCGCCTTGCATCGTGAACACGGCCATGCAGTCGCGGGTCGTGGACTCGACCATGAGCTGCGAATGCAGCTCGCCCGGCGGCAGGTGGATCGCCTCCGTGATCGGCTGGCCGGCGGCGCCGTGCTCGACGATCCCGCCCCGGAAGTACGGGAGGCCGGCCTTGGTCGCGGCACGTGACGCGGCGGCGTCGGGGACCATCGGGTCGTCCATCAGGTGGGTGACGGCGCGCCCGCGGTGGGCGTGCAACCGGAACGGGAAGATGCCGAGCACCAGCGTCTGGAAGTGGAACATCAGGAAGCGGCCGACGACGTCGGGGTTCCCGACGCCGCTTCGCAACAGCAGCCGTGGCGTCTCGAACGCGCCCCCCGCCAGCACGACGAAGCGCGCGCTCACCTCGTGCTCGGCGAGGTCTCCGTCGACGTAGCGCACGCCGCGCGCCCGGCGTCCGGCGCCGTCGAGGACCACCTCGCGCACGAAGGACTCGGGCCGGATCTCGCACCGTCCGGTGCCCAGGGCGCGACGGAGCGACGCCACCGGGTCGCCCTTGGCGTCGATCGGGCAACCGAAGAACCCGCAGAAGCCGCAGTTGTTGCAGGCGGGACGGCCGTCGTACTCGACGCTGTTCACCCCGGTGGGCGCCCGGTACGGGTGGTAGCCGTGGCGCGTCGCCGCCTCGCTCGTCAAGACGGCGCAGAACATGTCCGGTCCGGGCGGCATCGGGTACGGACCCGAGCGCGGGGCCGCGAACGGGTTGGCGGTGTGGTCGCCGGCGACCCCGACGATGCGTTCGGCATCGGCGTAGTACGGCTCCAGCTCGTCGTAGTCGACCGGCCAGTCGACGACGTCGGCGCCCTCGATCTTTCCGAGCTCCGAGCGGGCGCGGAAGTCGACCTCGCGAAAGCGCGGCAGCTTCCCGTCGGCGTGGAAGCCGCCGCCGCCGACGGTCGACGGGAGGTTGTTCACGTCGCCCGTGAAGATCCGATCGCCCTCCTCGACGGAACGGCGGAACGCACGCGGCTCGAGCAGCGGGTCGGGACCGAGGAAGTGGCGCTGAAGGAACTTGAGCTCGTCGTTGCTGATCTCGCCCGTCGGCGCGAACGGCGGCTCGAGGTGCAAGAGGTGGTTGCGGCCCTTCTCGAGCACGATCACCGACCAGCCCGCCGCCGTCAGGACGTCGGCCGCGGTCGCGCCGCCCGGCCCGCTGCCGACGACGACGGCGTCGCAGTCGCGGTCAGTCACGGCCGCGTACCTCGTCGTCGGTGTAGCCGCGCGGCTGCACGTCGCCGGGGAAGCCGATCGCCCGCCAGCCGCCGAGATCCCGGTTGCCGCCGTACTCGGGCGCGCCGTATGCGCCTTCGCACGCGTGCCCGTACAGCAGCTGCTTGAACCCGGGCACGGCGTCGAGGCGTGCGTCCTGCTCCTCGGGCGCCACCTCGGTGAAGTCGACCCCGAGCGCGTCGATCCCGTCCCGGTACTCCTGCTGCCACCCCGTCACCGGTCCGTTGAGCTCGCGTTCGGCGATGCCTCTCGAGCCCTCGATCCGCGTGCGCCAGGCGAGCTCCTCGAGCGGCGAGAGCGGCAGGAACGTCCCGAAGGACGCCTGGCCGCCGGCGCGGCCCGAGAACGGCCCCCCCGCCCAGATGCGCGGCGGGTCGACGAGGAAGGCGCCGAGCAGCCCGTCGACGTAGTCGGCGACCGCGAGGGCGGTCGCGCCCGGATGACCGGCGGCGGCGGGGACGAGACGCTCACAGGCCGCCTCGACGACGGCGTACTCGTGGTCGCTGAGCCAGGCCGGCACGTCGGGGCGGTCAGCCCACCTCGGCGCCGGCCGCCGCCAACGCGTTCAGCAGGCTGTCGAGCTCGGCCTGCGCCTCGTCGGGCACCTCGACCACGACCCGCGCCGGTCCCGGCAGCGGGCTCCGGTGCTCCACCAGGATCCGGCCCTTGGCTCTCGTGACCTTCGTGTACACACCGAGGAACCGCAGGCTCGGCACCTGCTTGGTCCCGAAGACCTCGAGCACGTCCCCGTCCCACACGAGGACCATGTGATCGCCCTGGATGCGCTGCGTCACCGCACCTCCCTTTCGCTCGGCGGTGCGGGGAAGGCTACGAGACCGTGAGCTCGTAGTTACCCAGGTCGTCGAGGCGAGCGGTCGCGCCCGGCGGCAGCACGACGACCGTGAACGGCTCCTCGACGAGCGCGGGCCCGCGCACGGCTACGCCCGGAGCGAGAATCGATCCGTCGTAGACGGGCGCGTCCACGAACCCCGATCCCATGAACTCGGGCCCGAAGTACACGCGCCGGGCGCCCCGCCGCGCCGCCTTCGCCTCGTTGACCGTGCCCAGCGGCGCGAGGCGCTCCGGCTTGGGCGTGTTCCCGCGCGCGACGAGCCGTACGCCCCGGAGCAGCGGCTGCTGGTTGCGGAAGCAGAACCCCCGGTCGGCTTCGTGCTGGTCGTGGAACCGCTCGGTGAGGTCGAGGAGCCCCGGCTCGTCGAGGGCGTCGGCCTCGGGGACCGGCACGCTCATGTCGAAGTTCTGGCCCGGGTAGCACATCTGTGCGAACAGGTCCACGTCGACCTCCGGCGCGGCGAGGCCGGTGGGCTCGAGCTCCTTGCGCGCTTCGTCCTGGAGCTCCGACATGAGCGTGTGGACGCGCGCGACGTCGACCTGCGACAGCGGGACGACGTACGAACGCAGGAGGTCGACGACGTAGTCGGCGACGAGCACGCCGAGGGCGGAGAAGGCCGGTGCCGTCTTCGGTACGAGGATGCGGTCGATGCCGAGCTCGGTCGCGATCGCCCACGCGTGGACGGCGCCGTTGCCCCCGTACGCGATCAGCGCCAGCTCCCGGGCGTCCGCTCCGTGCGACGCGAGCACCCGACGGGTCGCATTCGCCATGTTGGCGTTGACGATGCGCTCGATCCCCCAGGCCGCCTCGACCACGTCGAGGCCGAGCGGCTCCGCGACGTCGCGCCGGATGGCGTCGCGGGCGCCGTCGAGGTCGAGCGTCATGCGACCGCCGGCGAACCCGTCGAGCGGGAGGTAGCCGAGGACGGCGTCGGCGTCGGTGACCGTCGGCTGGGTGCCGCCGCGTCCGTAGCAGACCGGCCCGGGCGCCGAGCCGGCGCTCTCTGGCCCGACGAGCAGCGCGCCCTGGCGCACGCGGGCGATCGACCCGCCGCCGGCGCCGACGCTCTGCACGTCCACCATCGGCATCCCGATGTAGTACCGGTATCGCCAGTTCCAGTCGGTCTTGATCTCGGGCCGGCCGTCGCGCACGAGGCACACGTCGAAGCTGGTGCCGCCCATGTCGACGGCGATGAAGTCGTCGACGCCCGCCTTGCGCGCCGCCATCGCCGCGCCCATCACGCCACCGGTGGGGCCAGAGGCGAGGACGGACACTGCGCGCCGGGCCACGTAGTCGGGGGGCATGACACCGCCGGTCGACTGCATGATCAGCAGCGGGCCGCCGTACCCGGCGGCGCGCAGGTTCTCCTGCAGACGCCCGACGTACGCGGCGATCTTCGGCGCGACGTATGCGTTCACGAGCGCTGTCGAGACGCGCTCGAACTCCGGCCCCCGGGCCATCACCTCGTGCGAGAGCGACACGTGGTCGACGTCGGGGAACTCCTCCCGGATGATCTCGGCGGCGCGGCGCTCGTGCTCGGGGTTCACGAAGCTGAAGAGGAACATCACGGCGACCGACTGCACCCCGAGCTGCTTCAGTCGCCGCACCCCGCGGCGCACGGCGTCCTCGTCGAGCGGCGTGAGTACCTCGCCCCGGAAGTTCATCCGCTCGGGCACCGGGATCCGCGCCCTCCGGCGGGCGATGGGAGGGGGAGCCGGGTACGTCGGGTCCCAGATCTCCTCCTTGTGCACGCGGCGCATC
>DATFVT010000371.1:0-3517 GCA_035260105.1 Acidimicrobiia bacterium | reverse complement strand
CGCCGTCGCCCCCGCCGAGGCCGTCGCCGCCATCGCGTCGGCGGACCAGGTCGTGCTCGCGCCCGGGTCGTTGTACACGAGCCTGCTGCCCGTCCTCTGCGTCCGCGACTTGCGGACGGCGGTGGCCGAGGCGCCGGGCCGGGTGGTGCAGGTCTCGAACCTGCGGCCACAGCCGCCCGAGACGACGGGGCTCGACGCGACCGACCACCTGCTGGCCGTCAAGGAGCACGGAGCTCGCGTCGACACCTTTCTGTACCAGCAGCACGGCGCCCTCGCAGCCGACGACGCCGTGATCCGGGGATGGGGGGTGGTTCCCGTCCCCGCCGACGTGGCCCGGGCCGACGGGCTGGTGCACGATCCGGGCAAACTGGCGGCGGCACTGCAAGCTCTGCTGTAGTCCGCCGGCGCCGAAGAGACACCGCACAAGCCGAGACCACGGAGGAAGACCTGATGACCGTACGAGTGGGGATCAACGGATACGGGCGGATCGGCCGCTCCTTCCACCGGGCCATCCTGGACCGGGGCGCGAGCTCGGGCGTCGAGCTGGTCGCCGTCAACGACCCCTTCGGCGACAGCGAGACCATGGCCTTCCTCCTCAAGCACGACTCCGTCGGGGGCACCCTCCCCAACGAGGTGAAGGTGAGCAACGGTGGGTTCTCGGTCGACGGCAAGGAGGTCAAGAAGCTCGAGGTCAGGGATCCGGCCGAGATCCCCTGGGCCGACAACGGCGTCGACGTCGTCATCGAGTCGACCGGGCTCTTCACCGCCCGAGACGCCGCCGCCGGCCACCTGAAGGGCGGGGCCAAGAAGGTGATCATCTCGGCGCCCTCGGGCGACGCCGACATCACCCTCTGCATCGGGGTCAACGACGACGACTACGACCCGACGAAGCACGACGTCGTCTCCAACGCCTCGTGCACGACCAACTGCCTGGCGCCCCTGGCCAAGGTGCTGCACGACCGGTTCGGGATCGAGCAGGGCTTTATGACGACCATTCATGCCTACACGACCGAGCAGGCGCTGCAGGACATCGCCCAGACCACCCGCAAGGGCAAGGCCGACGTGCGCCGGATGCGGGCGGCGGCGCTGTCGATCATCCCCAGCAGCACCGGCGCGGCGAAGGCGATCGGGGTGGTGCTGCCGGCGCTGGACGGCAAGCTCAACGGCCTGTCGATGCGTGTCCCGACGCCGACGGGATCCATCACCGACCTGGTTGCCGTGCTCGGCGAGCCCGCGACCGCCGAGGACGTGAACGAGGCGTTCGCCGCCGCCGCCAACGAGGCTTCCTACAAGGGCGTGCTCACGTACACCGAGGAGCCGCTGGTGTCGGCCGACATCGTCGGCAACCCGGCGTCGTGCGTCTTCTCCGCCACCGACACGATGGCGAACGGGTCGATGGTGAAGGTGCTCGGCTGGTACGACAACGAGTGGGGATTCTCGAACCGGCTCGTCGATCTCAGCGCGTTCCTTGGCGAGCGCTGACCTCGGGATCCCGCGTCTCGAGGACCTTCCCCTCGAGCGCGGGCAGCGCGTGCTCGTGCGCGTCGATCTCAACGTCCCGTTGGAGGACGGCGTGGTCGCCGACGACCTCCGGATCACCACCGCGCTCCCGACGCTGGAGTGGTTGCGGGAGCACGACGCAGCGGTGGTCGTGGCTGGCCACCTCGGCCGGCCGAAGGGCGCTCCCGACCCGAACTACTCGATGGCGCCCGTCGCCCGACGGCTGGCTGAGTTGCTCGGCATCGAGATCCCACTCACGCCACGCGTCGTGGGCGCGGCGGTCGAGCCGTACGTCGCCAGCCTCGAGCCCGGCGACGTCGTCATGCTGGAGAACCTGCGGTTCGAACCGGGCGAGACGGCCGAGAACCCTGCCTTCGAGACGAACCTGTGCGAGCTCGCCGACGCCTACGTGAACGAGGCGTTCGGAGCGTCGCACCGCGCCCACGCCTCGATCGTCGGACCACCCCGGTTGCTGCCAAGCGCAGGGGGGCGCCTGCTGTTCGCCGAGGTCGAGACGCTCTCGCGACTGCTCCAGGGGACCGAGCATCCGTTCGTGGCGGTGCTCGGCGGCGCCAAGGTGAGCGACAAGCTCGGCGTCATCGACGCGCTGCTCGAACGGTGCGACGTGATTCTCGTGGGTGGGGCGATGATGTTCACCTTCTTGCTCGCCCAGGGCCATTCGGTGGGCGACTCGCTCGTCGAGCCCGAGATGGTCGACGAGTGCCGACGTCTCCTCGAGAGCGGCCGGGTCCGGATCCCGACTGATGTCGTCGTCGCCGACGAGATCAGCGACGACGCCGAGGCGCGCGTCGTGGCCGCAGACGCGATGCCGGCGGACCTCAAAGGCCTCGACATCGGACCGGAGACGGCCGGCGCCTTCGCCGACGACATCGGCGGCGCGGCGATGCTGCTCTGGAACGGGCCCATGGGCGTGTTCGAGGTGGCGCCGTTCGCGGCGGGCACGCGCGCGGTGGCGAAGGCGGTGGCCGCGTGCCCCGGGTTCACGGTCGTCGGTGGGGGTGACAGCGCGGCAGCAGTGCGTCGCTTCGGGCTCGCGGACCGGATCGACCACGTGAGCACCGGCGGCGGCGCGTCCCTCGAGTTCATCGAGCAGGGCGACCTGCCCGGACTGCGAGCTCTCCGTGAAAGAAAGAGGAGTTGATGGCGAACAACGAGCGGCGGCCGATCATGGCCGGGAACTGGAAGATGCACTACACGCATCTGGACGCGATCCAGGTGGTCCAGAAGCTGTCGTACCGGCTCGAGCAACGCGACTACAAGGAATGCGAGATCGTCGTGTGCCCGCCGTTCACCGCGCTCCGCTCCGTCCAGACGGTCCTCGAGGCGGATCGCATCCCGATCCTGCTCGGCGCCCAGAACGTGTACTGGAAGGACCAGGGCGCGTTCACGGGCGAGGTGAGCCCGCCGATGCTGTCGAAGCTGAACGTGTCGTACGTCATCGTCGGGCACTCCGAACGCCGGCAGTTGTTCGGCGAGACGGACGATGACGTGAACCAGAAGCTGAAGGCGGTGCTCAAGCACGAGATGACGCCGATCGTGTGCGTGGGGGAGACGCTGGAGGAACGTGAGGCGGGGCAGACCGACGAGCGGGTCGACAGCCAGGTCCGCGCCGGGTTCGCCGGCGTCCGCTCCGCCGGGGCCGCGCTCGCGGTGATCGCCTACGAGCCGATCTGGGCCATCGGGACCGGCCGCAACGCGACCCCCGAGGACGCCAACGCGACCATCGCCGTCATCCGGGCCACCGTCCGGGACGTGTTCAACGTCGAGACCGCCGCCTCGATACGGATCCTGTACGGGGGCAGCGTGAAGCCGGGGAACATCGCCGACCTGATGGCGATGCCCGAGATCGACGGCGCTCTCGTGGGCGGCGCCTCGCTCGACCCCGACGACTTCGCGCGCGTCGTGCGGTTCCGAGCCTGAGACCGTGTGTTAGCGTTTTCGCCGTGCTGAACGCGATCTTGCTCGTGCTCTGCGTCGTGTCGTCCGGGCTCCTCAT
>DATFVT010000370.1:0-2027 GCA_035260105.1 Acidimicrobiia bacterium | reverse complement strand
AGTAGCGGAGCTCGGCCACGGACTCGCGGATGTCGTCGAGTGCGCGGTGGGCCTCGGTCTTGCCCGGCCGCTTCTTGTACGCATCGGGATACCAGCGCCGACAGAGCTCCTTCAGCGACGACACGTCGATGCTGCGGTAGTACAGGTAGCGGTCGAGGTCGGGCAGGTAGCGATCCAGGAAGCGACGGTCGACGCCGATCGAGTTGCCGCACATGGGCGCGGTCCCGGCCTCCGGCACGAACTCCGCGATGTACTCGATGGCCCGCTTCCCCGCTTCCTCGATCGAGAGCGACGACCGCTCGATCTCCGCCAGCAGACCCGATTTCGTGTGCATCTTGCGCACGAAGTCGTCCATCTCGGCGAGCGCCTCGGGGGACCGGTGGACGACCAGGTCGAGCCCGTCGGCGAGCACGTCGAGGCGGGCGTCCGTAACCAACACCGCGATCTCGACGATGCGGTGCCGCTCCACGTCGAGGCCCGTCATCTCGAGGTCGATCCACACGAGGCGGTCGTTGGCGCTCGCGGGAGCCTCGGCCATGAGGATCACGCTACCGTTCACGACGTCATGGCGATGATGACGACGACGACATGACGAGCGTCCGGCACGCGAAGTCGGCCGTCCTCAGCGGGCCGCGTGTCGACCTGCGCCCGCTGCGGAGCAACGACTTCGCCTCATGGCGCGATGTCCGCACTCGCAGTCGCGACTGGCTCGAGCCATGGGAGCCGCTGGCCGATCCCGGGAGCCCCGATCCCGTCACGGACCCCGAGGCTTTTCGCGCCCGCTGCGGCGCGTGGGAGCGGCAACGGCACTTCGACACCGCGTACGGCTTCGGCTTGTTCCTGCACGACGGTGCGCTCATCGGCGAGGTCAGCCTGGGCAGCGTGCAGCGGGGGCCGTTCCAGTCGGCGTTCGTGGGCTACTGGATCGACGCGCTCCACGCCGGGCAGAGCCTCGTCCCCGAGGGTGTCGCGGTGATCTTGCGCTACGGGTTCGACGAGTTGCACCTGCACCGGATCGAAGCCGCCATCGTCCCGCGCAACTCCGCGAGCCGCCGGGTCGCGCACAAGCTCGGGCTGCGGGAAGAGGGAGTCGCGGAGCGGTTCCTGCAGATCCGCGGCGTCTGGGAGGACCACGTCCGGTATGCGATCACGTCCGAGGAATGGGACGTCCGCCGAGACGAGATCACGAGGCGGTTCCTCACCTGAGCCGAGCCTGGGCCGGTCGTCGTTCCCGCAGCTTCTCCACCGAGGACGCCTACGGCGTTCTCCTTGCCATCATCGTCCTCACGTTCGTCCTGCTGTCGCAGGTCGATCCGGGTCGCTGGACACGTCTGGTCGTCGCGCCCGCGGTCGGCGCGATGCTGCTCCTTGCTCTGTACGCGTCACGAGCGCGGTACGAGCTCGTGCGTGCGGCGGTGATCGCCCTGGTCCTCTCGTACGTGGCGGTCGTCGCCGAATCCGTCTCCGACAGCGAGCTCTTCGCCGGGTCGATCTACCTGATCTACGGCGCCCTGCTCCTCATCACGCCCGTCGTGATCATCAACCGCATCCTCCGCCATCCCGAGGTGCAGGTGCAGACCATCCTCGGCGCGATCTGCGCATACATGCTCATCGGGATGGTGTTCGGGTTCGTGTACGCGGTGATCGGGCGCATCGACCCTCCCTTCTTCGCCAACCGGGGCCCCACCGACCAGTTCGACTACTTCTACTTCAGCTACGCATGCCTGACGACGGTGGGGTTCGGTGACTTCGTCTCGCGCGGCGATCTCGGTCGCAGCCTGTCCGTGCTGGAAGCCGTGCTCGGGCAGATCTTCCTCGTGACCCTCATCGCCCGGCTCGTCTCGCTGTTCAAGCCGCCGCAGAAGAACGCGAACTCGACGGATACCGAATGATCACCGCGCACGGCTGGTACAGCTCTCGTCCATGAAACGTGCAGCCGTGCTCGCGGTCCTGGTGACCGCCCTGCTCTTTGCGGCGTCGGCGACCGCCGGTGCCGCCCGGAACGTCGACGCGTCGGCGAAGTTCAC
>DATFVT010000369.1:0-2435 GCA_035260105.1 Acidimicrobiia bacterium | reverse complement strand
GCGCCGAACTTCGTGATGTTCACGACCTTGCCGTCGTACACCCCGCCGATCTCTGCCATCGGCGGGTCGAGGATCAGGTCGATGCGCCGGCGGGCCTCCTCCACCTGGGAGCCGTCCTTCGAGCCGATCGTCACCGTGCCGACGACGCCGTCGTCGTTCACCGAGATGTCGGCGCCGGTCTCGAGCGTGATCGCATTGATGACCTTCCCTTTCGGGCCGATCACCTCGCCGATCTTGTCGAGCGGAATCTCGAAGCTCACGATCTTCGGAGCGCGCTCGCGCACGTCGGCCCGCGGCTCGGAAATTGCGTTGTGGAGCACCTCGAGCACCTCGAGGCGGGCCTCCTTGGCCTGCCGCAAGGCCTGAGCGAGCACGTCGGCGGGGAGCCCGTCGATCTTCGTGTCGAGCTGCAGGGCGGTGACGAACTCCTCGGTGCCGGCGACCTTGAAGTCCATGTCGCCGAAGGCGTCCTCGGCGCCCAGAATGTCCGTCAGCGTCGTGTACTTGCCGTCGGCGTACACGAGCCCCATGGCGATCCCGGCCACGGGCTCCTTGACCGGCACCCCGGCGTCCATGAGCGAGAGCGTCGAGCCGCAGACGGATGCCATCGACGTCGATCCATTCGACGACAGCACGTCGGACACGACGCGCATCGTGTAGGGCCACTCCTCCTGGCTCGGCAGCACGGGGATGAGCGCCCGCTCGGCAAGGGCGCCGTGACCGATCTCGCGCCGCTTCGGGGAACCGACCCGGCCGACCTCGCCCGTCGAGAAGGGCGGGAAGTTGTAGTGGTGCATGTAACGCTTGCGCTCGTCGATGCCGATGGTGTCGAGGATCTGCTCCATGCGGGGCATGGCGAGCGTCGCCACGCTCAGCACCTGGGTCTCGCCCCGCTGGAAGAGACCGGAGCCGTGCGCGGTGGAGATCACGCCGACGTCGGCCGAGAGCGGCCTGATGTCGGACGGCCCACGCCCGTCGATGCGAGCTCCCTCGTTGACGATGCGCTTGCGTACGACGTCCTTCTGCAGCGACCGGAACGCCTTTTTGACCTGACCGGCGCGGTCGGCGAACTGTCCGGGCGACTCGCTCGTCCCGCACAGCTTCTCGACGACCTGCGCCTCGAGCTCGTGGGTGCGTTCCTCACGCGCCGTCTTGTCGGCGATCTTCATCGCCACTTCGACGTCGGCGCGGGCGACCTCGTCGACGGCGGCGTAGACGTCCTCGTCGTAGTCCGTGTGGACCTCGTAGGGAATCTGCTCGATCGGGCCGCGCACCTCCTCGTAAGCGGTGCGCAGCTGGTGCTGCAGGTCGATCGATTCCCCGATCCAACGCTTCGACTTCTCGAGGCCGTCGGCGATCAGCTCCTCGGTGATCCTCGGCGCACCCTGCTCGTAGAGCTCGTAGGTCGCCTCGGTGCCGCCGGCCTCGACCATCATGATCGCGATGTCCCCGTCGTCGGTCCGGCGGCCGGCAACGACGAGCTCGAAGGTGGACGCGTCACCCTGCTGGTACGTGGGGTGCGCGATCCACTCCCCGTCGTGGTGCGCCATTCGCACCGCACCGATGGGCCCCTGGAACGGGATGCCGGACACGGTCAGCGCCGCCGACGCGCCATTGATCGACGCCACGTCGTGCGGGTTCTCGAGATCGGCACCGAGGATCGTCGAGATGACCTGCACCTCGTTGCGGAAGCCCTCCGGGAACGACGGCCGCAGCGGCCGATCCGTGAGCCGGCACGTGAGGATAGCCTGCTCGCCGGGACGACCCTCCCGACGGAAGAAGGACCCCGGGATCTTCCCCGCCGCGTACATCCGTTCCTCGACGTCGACCGTCAGCGGGAAGAAGTCGATTCCCTCCCGGGGCTTGTCGGTGACGACGGTGGTGAGCACGGTCGTGTCGCCGATCTTGACGAGCACCGCGCCATTGGCCATGGACGCCAGGCGCCCGGTCTCGAACGACATGGTCGTGCCGGCGTCGTTGACGGGTCCCTCGACCCGAATCGCGCCATCCGCCTGGGTAGCAGGCATGGAACGCGCTCCTCTCTCTCCGTCCTCGTGGCCGGAGATCGTCTGAGAGGCCTCGGTTCCCAGTGGTCACCGTCCGGGCCGCCGGGCCCGGGCGTTGGCAACTGACAACCGACTGCCCCTGCTTGTTTGCCTCTCTCTATCTTCTCCTGCTCTCCTCCGCCGCCTTCGGCGGAGGAAACTCCCCTATCGGCGCAGACCGAGCCTCGCGATGAGCGCTCGGTACCGCTCCACGTCGTTCCGTCGGAGATAGTCGAGCAACCGGCGCCGTCGGCCCACGAGCACGAGCAGTCCCCGGCGCGAGTGATGGTCCTTGGCATGGACCTTCAGGTGGTCGGTGAGGTGGTTGATGCGCTCGGTGAGCAGCGCCACCTGCACCTCCGGCGAGCCGGTGTCGGTCTCGTGGAGGCG
>DATFVT010000368.1:0-3578 GCA_035260105.1 Acidimicrobiia bacterium | reverse complement strand
GATGCCGGCCGACGGCACCGTCGCGACCGTGCCCGTCGGGTACGCCGACGGGGTTCCTCGGGCGCTGTCGGCGACGGGCGGGGAGGTCCTCGTCGGCGGCCGGCGCCATCCCATCGCCGGCACCGTGACCATGGACCAGCTGATGGTCGACGTGGGCGACATGCCGGTCGAGGTGGGCGACGAGGTCGTGCTGATCGGGCGGGACGGCGACGCCGAGATCACCGCCGACGAATGGGCGGGCCGGATCGGCACGATCGCCTACGAGATCGTGTGCGGCATCGGCCGGCGCGTGCCCCGGAGCTACGGCTGATGGCGGGCGACGGGCAGCCCGGCGGTCGGACGGGCAAGGCCCTGCGGGGCGCGGGCGTCGTCGCCGGAGCCGCCGCGGGCCTCGCCGGCGTGGCCTACGCCGTCGAGCGGGCGGTGGTCGCCGGCGTGCGCCGCCGTCCCGACCCCGACGCCGGCAAGCCGCTCGTGCCACCGTTCGACGAGGCGATGCGGTACCCGAGCCACGACGGCGGGAGCATCTACACGATCAGCCGCGGCAAGGGGGCGCCGATCCTCTTCTCGCACGGCGTGACGCTCTCGACGCGTGTCTGGGTGAAGCAGTTCGAGAGCCTGCCGGGCCAACGGTTCCGGTGCATCGGCTTCGACCATCGCGGGCACGGCGACTCCGACTGCGGCGACTCCGGGCACTCGATCACCAACCTCGCCGAGGACGTGCGAACCGTGCTCGAGCGCATGGACCTGCACGACGCCGTGCTCGTCGGGCACTCGATGGGTGGCATCGCGCTGCAGGCGTTCGCGACGCGCCACCCCGACGTCGCCGCCGAACGCGTGCGCGGCATGGTGCTCATGTCGACGCTGGCGAAGACGTACCTGTCCGGGAGCAGCCGGCTACGCCGCCTGTTCGAGCGCCTCACCGGCGGCGGGCCGTCGGCAGGGGAGCTGATGACGCAGAAGAACCTCGGGTTCTTCCTGGCGCGCGTCGGGTTCGGCCGAGACCCGCAGGCGAGTCACGTCGAGCTCGTCCGCGAGATGATCGCCGCGTGCCCGAAGGCCGCGAGCCAGGAGGCGGTCGCCGCGCTCGTCGGCCTCGACATGACCGAGGACCTCCCGAAGATCCGCGTGCCGACCCTCGTGCTCAGCGGGAGCGCGGACGTCATCGCGCCTCCCGCCCAAGCGCGACGCATCGCCGAGCTCATTCCCGGCGCGCGCCTCGAGGTGTTCAAGGGCGCCGGCCACATGCTCATGCTCGAACGCACCGACGAGGTCGACGCGCTCGTCACCGAGTTCGCGCGCGACCTCGGCGCCGGCGCGCCGCTCCGCCGGTTCTGGTCCCGGCGCAAGGCCCCTCGGAGCGAGACCCGCCGCCGGCGGGCGGCGAGGCGGGCGAACCCGGCGGCCGCGCCCCGGGAGGCCGCCTCCTGATCACCGACGTCCCCGGGATCGGCGTCGGCCACTGGACCGGCGACGGCACCGGCGTCACCGTCGTCACGGTTCCCGAGGGCACGGTGGCGTCCGGCGAGGTGCGGGGCGGTGCCCCCGCCAGCCGGGAGACGGCCCTGCTCGACCCGCACCGGCTCGTCGAGCACGTCGACGGCGTCGTGCTCACGGGCGGGTCGGCCTTCGGCCTCGCCGCCGCCGACGGCGTCGTCCACGCCCTGGCAGCCCAGGGCCGGGGCTTCTCGACCGCGGGGGGGAAGGTCCCGATCGTGCCGGCGGCGGCGGTCTACGACCTCGTCAGCTCGGGAGGGGCCCGGCCCGGCCCCGAGGAGGGCGCGGCCGCCTTCGCGAACGCCGCCGCCGGGGCACCCCACGCCACCGGGCGGGTCGGGGCCGGCACCGGCGCCACGGTGGGGAAGTGGAAGGGAGCCGACGACCGCGTCCCCGGCGGCCTCGGCTCGGCCTCGCACCGTTCCGACGAGGCCGTCGTCGGCGCGCTGGCGGTGGTGAACGCGATCGGGGACGTCGTGGGCGACGACGGCCGGGTGCTGGCGGGCTCGACGGCACCGCCCGACGCCCCGCCGTTCCCCGACCCGCTGCCGTTCGTCGAGGGGGAGCACACCACCCTCGTCGTCGTGGCGACCGACGCCCGCCTCACCAAGCTCGAGTGCCACTTGGTGGCCCAGACCGCCCACCACGCCATGAGCCGGACCCTGTACCCGTCACACACCCGCTTCGACGGCGACATCGCGTTCGTGCTGGCCACCGGCGCCGTCGACGCCCACTTCGACCGCCTCCGGGTCGCCGCCGCCGACGCCGTCGTCGACGCCGTCCGGGACGCGGTGGCGTGATCCGGACGTAGCATCGAGCGTGTCGCTTCTGGTGGAATCCCCGTTCGCGTCGTTCGAGGAGCTCGAGCGGGAGGCCCTCGGCTGCACGAAGTGCCCTCTCGCCACGCAGGGCCGCACGCAGGTGGTGTTCGGCGACGGCGACCCGCGCGCCGACCTCGTGTTCGTGGGTGAGGGACCGGGCGCCGAGGAGGACAAGCAGGGCATCCCCTTCGTGGGCCGGGCCGGGCGCCTGCTCACCGGGCTCATCGCCGACATCGGCCTGCGCCGCGACGAGGTCTACATCGCCAACGTCGTGAAATGCCGGCCACCCGGCAACCGCGACCCGCTCCCGGACGAGATCGACGCGTGCCGGCCCTTCCTCGAGGGTCAACTGGGGTTCATCGACCCCGCGGTCGTGGTCACGCTGGGCAACTTCGCGACCAAGCTCCTGCTGGACACGAAGGACGGGATCACGAAGTTGCGCGGGCGCGAGTTCCCGTTCCGCGGGCGCGGCGTGCTGATCCCGACGTTCCATCCCTCGGCGGTGCTTCGCAGCGGCGGCACCGCGCTCGCGCAGGCCCGCGCCGACTTCGTGCGTGTCAAGCGGGCGCTGCACCGCGTGACGGCGGAACGGGCGTCGTCGCCGAGCGCATGACCGGGCGAGGTCGGGTCGTGACGCGTTCCCCGGACGAGACCCTCGCCGTCGCGAAGGCCGTCGGCGAGCTGCTCCGCCCCGGCGACGTCGTTTCCCTCGCGGGAGACCTCGGAACGGGGAAGACCGTGTTCGCGCGAGGGGTGGCGCGCGCGCTCGGTGTCTCCGATCCGGTTGTGAGCCCGTCGTTCACGATCGTGCGCGAGTACGAGGGCCGGGTCCCGGTCGTGCACGTCGACGTGTACCGGATCGGCACGTTCCAGGAGCTGCACGACCTCGGCTTCGAGGAGGTCGTGCGCGAGGACGCCGTGACGCTGGTCGAATGGGGCGACGCCGTCGACCGCATGCTGCCGGCCGACCGCCTCGAGGTTCGTCTGGCCGCCGGCGCCGGCGACGACGAGCGCGTCATCGAGATCGAAGGCTGCGGGCGATCGTGGCGCGCCCGGGCCGCCGAGCTGGCCGTCGGGGCCTGACGTGCCGCTCCTCTGCCTCGACACCGCGACGCCGCAGGTGAGCGTGGCGGTCGGCGAGGACGGCGCCGTCCTGGGCGAGGTCCGCCTCGGGCGGGACCGGCGCCACGCCGAGCAGCTCGCGCCGGCGATCGAATATCTCTGCCGCGAGCTCGACGTCGAGCTCGCCCGGCTGTCGGG
>DATFVT010000367.1:0-13098 GCA_035260105.1 Acidimicrobiia bacterium | reverse complement strand
CGTCGGCGCGCCCCGCCGCCTCGCGCGCCTGCGCGAACAGCCGCAGCCGGACGCTCAGATCGCGATCTCCGCCACGCCGTCCTTGATGACGGCGTCGCCGCTCGGGTTGGTGCTCTCGAACGCGTAGACGGTCGCGCCGTCGCGCTCGCCGGCGCTCCAGAACCGCGTGGTCATCGTCTCGCCCGGGAGCACGGGCTTCGAGAACCGGACCGCCAGCCGCTTCAGCAACCCCGGCTCCCCGGCGGCGAGCTCGCCGATCGCGGCCCAGCTGGTGAACGCCATCGTGCACAGCCCGTGGATGATGATGCCGGGGAGCCCGACGGACTTGGCGAACTCCTCGTCGAGGTGGATCGGCACGGTGTCGCCCGACGCGGCCGAGTAGCGGTACGTCTGGTCCAGGTCGAAGGTCTGTTCGGCCACCGCCGACGGCTCGGTGCTCCGAAGCTCCTCCGTGAAGCGGTGCTCGGGCGCGGTCTCGCCGCTTCCCTCGCCGCCGGTCACGCTGCGGAAGAAGGTCACCGTGTACTGCTCGTTGACGAGCTCGCCCGCCGCGTCGCGCGTCTCGATCCGGCTGACGACCGTGGTTCCCGACTGCTTGACGTGAATGCCGATGGGCGCGGCGCGGGAGCGCAACACCATGCCGGGGACGATCGGCCGGTGGAAGTACATGTCCTGCTCGCCGTGGACGACGAACGGGAACGCCTCGGCCGGCGTGACCTGACCGACCGCGCCGCCCATGGCGTCCCAGACCGGGACGACCGAGAACACGGGCGGGGCGAGCTCGCCGTTCGCGTGAGCCGGGATGGGGTCGTTGGTCGCGGCGGCGTACTGCTTGATCCGCTCGGCGTCGACCTTGAACTCCTGCTCGTCGGACCACTGCCCGACCTCGTCGATCGCGAACTGCATCAGTACTCCTCGGGGTCACCGGGACCGGTCGGGCGGAGCCTAGCGTCGTCCTCTCGCGGCGCTTCGGTGTCGACGTTGGTGCGCGCGGTCGGGAACGCGGCCAGCCGCTCCGGTGCAATGTCCTCACCGGTCACCTCGTCGATCCCGTACGTCCCCTGGTCGATGCGCTCGAGAGCCGCCTGCAGCTCGGCGAGCTCGTCTTCGAGCTGTTCGAGGATCGAGACGTCCTTCTCGCGTTCGAACGTCTCGCTCGCGGTGTCGGCGGGATGCTGGTCGTAGTCGGACAGCTCGGAGAGCTCGTCGTTCTCGCTCCCGCCGCCGAGCTCGTCCTTGAGGTTGTGGATCAACCCCTCGACGCGGGCCTTCTCGTCCATCACGCGCTTGCGCGAGTCGTCCGGGTCAACACTCATGTGGGAAGGCTAAACCGAGGGGCGGATCGGTGAGAACGGCCTACGACCCCGACAGCCGGAGCTCGAGAGTCGCCGCACAGTCGACGAGCAGTGCCTCGAGCCGGGCGAGGCGCTCGGCCGGGTCGTCCAGCTCCAGCAGGCGCTGGGCGTCGAGCGGCCCGATCGGCGCGGCCGCCGCCGCCTCGAAGGCAGCCTGGACGGGGTCGTCGCCGAGCTCGACGTCGATGGACTGGGGCACGTCGCCTACCTCGGCCGACATCGCCAGGACGCGCTTCAACAGCCGCTCCACTTCGTCGCGGGTCGATCGGGCATCCGCGGGCGGCCCGGGCTCGCCGAGGAGCTCGACCTCGGCGCGCGGGAACGGGTCGTCGGCCAACCACTCCCGCACGCGCAGGCGGCGGGTGCCCTCGGTGGCGAGGAGATAGCGGCCGTCGGGGAGGCGCCCGGCGGCGAGGATGCGCGCGACGGTCCCGACGGAGAAGCGCGTGTCGCCCCCGCCGACCTCGCTGCCGCGTTCGATGAGGACGACGCCGAACTCGCCGTCGCCGGCGAGACAGGATTCGGCCAGCGCGCGATAGCGCGGCTCGAACACGTGCAACGGCAGTTGAGCGTGCGGGAAGAGCACGGTGCCGAGGGGAAACATCGGAAGCGTCCGTGCACCGCGCATGATCGGCACCGTACTGCCGCCCGGCCCGTCAATTGGCGCGTGATCGCAATGCGGTTGCATCGCGCTTCACCTGCTCGGCTTCGTCGCCCTCGAGGTCCTCGCCCACGGCGTCGAGCTCCGTCGCCGCCTCGACGAAGCGGCCGACCCCGCCGAGCAAGCCCGCGAGCTGGCGCCGCTCGCCGGGAAGGAGGCCGGGGATGCGCAGCCGCAGCCGCACGGCCCACACGAGCGAGGCCGGGTCTCGTCGCATGAACGTCTGCTGGAGGTTCGCCAGAATCCGGCCGAGGATGCTGCGGGTATCGACGGCGCGCAGCATGTCGATCGTGAACGGCGGGTCGAAGCCCATTTGCTCGTACAGCTCGCGGCATCCCGCTTCGTCGAGCCGCCTGCCGCGGTGGAACGGGTCGAACCAGACGTCGGGCTCGCCGGCCGGCTGGACCAGGAAGTGACCGGGCATGCCGACGCCGTAGATCCGCACCCCGCGGCGGCGCCCGACCTCGATCATCACGACCGAGAGCGAGATCGGGATGCCGAGACGGCGGTCGAGCACGTCGTCGAGATACGAGTTGCGAGGATCGCCGTAGTCGACCGTGTTCCCGGCGAGACCTCCTTCGCCGAACAGCGCGCCGGCGACGTCGTCGGCCGTGTCGCCCGGCACGTCGCGGGCGAGACGGTCGAGCTCGGCCAGGGGCCCGGCGAGGTCGAGGTCGGGGTGCGCGTGCTTGGCGATCAACAGCGCGGTCTCGTCGAGCGGGACCTCGTCCGGCGGCCGGCGCACGAGCTGCGCGAAGCGTTCGGTCGCGTCCACATTCCTCCGTACACTGCGCACATGGCAGGGAGCAAACGCGCCGCGCTGCCTGAGGGACTGCACGACACGGTGTCGACGCGCCTCCGACGAGTCAACCAACGGGTGACGGCGAACCGCCGGGCCATCGTGGACGCGCTGTCCGGCGCGTCACGACCGATGACGATCCCGGAGCTGCTGGAGTCACCGGCCGGCCGGGGCCTGGCGCAGAGCTCCGTGTACCGGAACCTCGTCGTGCTGGAGCAGGCGGGGCTCGTGCACCGCATCGTCACCGACGGCGAGTTCGCCCGCTTCGAGCTGGCCGAGGACCTCACCGAGCACCACCACCACCTCATCTGCGCCAACTGCGGGACGGTCGAGGACGTGCCGGCGTCGGCGGGGCTGGAGCAGTCCGTGGAGACGGCGGCGAGCCAGATCGCCCGCTCGACCGGGTTCCACACCCAGCGCCACCGGGTCGACCTGGTGGGGCTGTGCGCGCGCTGCGCCTGACGGCTAACCCTGCCCGGCCGCCTGGTTGACCGCGTCGGTCAGGCGCTCGGGGTCGGCGGCGACCGAGTTGCTGATCACCTTGTCGTTCACCAGAACGGTCGGCGTGCCGGTGACGCCGCGTCTCGAAGCGGCGTCGGTGTTCTTCGTCACCCACCCGGTGTACTTCCGCGAGCTCACGCAGCGTGCGAAGGTGGGGTCGGTGATCCCGGCAGATCTGCCGAAGCCGAGGAGCCGGGCGTCCGTCAGGAATCCCGAGTTCTCCGTGCGCGACTGGCCGGTATAGAGCTCGTTGTAGTAGTCGACGAACTTCTCGGCGTCGGCCGCGCACACGGCGGCGGCCGCGGAACGCAACGATTCGGTGCCGCCCTGGTCGAGGTACTCGAGGCCGACGAACTCGAACTTCGCCTTTCCTTGCTGGACGAGCTGCTCGAGCGTCGGCTGCCAGAGTCGGTGCAGCTGCGCGCAGACGGGGCACTGGAAATCGCCGTACTCGGTGATCGTGACCGGCGCGTTGGCGTCACCGACGAGGACGCCCCCGTTCGGGCCGACTGCGCTCGCCGGCCTGACGACCTTGGCGCTCTCGGTCGACGAGCGACTCTGCTGGACGATGACGCCTACGACGATCGCGGCGACGATGACGCCGCCAACCACCCACCACATCCAGACGGGGATGCGCCGTCGTGTCCCGGCGCGGGGACGAGCGCCTGCGGCGGATCGCGACGGGGGCACGTCAACGCTCCTCGGGGCTCAGGACGTTGTCGAGCGCCAAGCGACTCGGCGCGCCGGCCGCGACGAGGAGCGCCACGCACAGCAGGAGCCCGTCGCGTCCGATGTCGCGCAGGTAGCTGGTGGCGTCGGCCGACGACTGACCGCCGCCGCCGAAGCACCCGCAGTCGATCTGGAGGCCGCGCGCCCAGACCGAGACCGTGGCGCCGATGAAGACGAGGAGGAGCGCGGCCGAGGCCCACGCCGCGGGCCGCGTCGCGATCCCCAGGAGGAGGAGCACGGCCAGCGCGAGCTCCACGAACGGCAGGCCCCAGGCGAAGGGCTTCACGAACGTCTCCGGCAGGATGTCGTAGGCGCGGACGGCCCGAACGGAGGCGTCGGGATCGCCGAGCTTGGCGACGCCGGCCCACGCCCAGACGCCGGCGAGCACGAGGCGGCCGGCGGTCGAGCACCACGGCCACCACGACCTTGGAATCCGGCGCCGGGTGCCCGCCGTCAGCGTGTCGGGGGCGCGCACGCCCGCTAGTCGACCACAAACGTGCGCCGGCGCACGCGCGTCACCACGTCACCTCGGCGCAGCCGGTGTGGTCGTCCGGCTCGACCTGGAGCGTGGCGTGCGCGATGTCGTAGTCCCGGCGCAGCACGTCGCGCGCCCGGTCGAGCACGCCGTGGGGCTCGGTGCCGACGGAGACCATCAGGTGCGCGCTGGCGACGTCCATGTCGGAGGTGAGCGTCCAGACGTGCAGATCGTGCACGTCGACGACGCCGGGCACGGCGGCGAGATCGGTCTGCAGGCGACCGACGTCGAAGCCGGGCGGCGCTGCCTGGATCAGGATCCGGACGGCGCTGGCCGCGAGCCGCCACGCGCGGGGGACGATCCACACCCCGATCACGACGGCGACGATCGCGTCGATCGGCTCCCAGTCGGTGACGGCGATGACGACGGCGGCGGCGATGACGCCCAGCGACGCGATCGAGTCGGCCACGACGTCGAGATACACGCCCTGGACGTTCAGGCTCTGGCCGGCGCCGCTCCGCAGCAGCACGACCGAGACGACGTTCACGACCAGACCGAGGACCGCCACCACCAGCATCGGCCCCGCCTCCACCGAAGGCTCGGAGCCGATGCGTAGCGCCGCCTCGACGAGGACGTACCCGGTGACGACGAACAGCAGCACTGCGTTGGCGAGGGCGGCGAGGATCTCGAGTCGGTAGAGCCCGAACGTGCGGGAGCGGTCGCCGCCCGCCCGGTCGGCGAGCCGGATCGCGGCCAGCGCCATGCCGATCCCGACGGCGTCGGTGAGCAGGTGGGCGGCATCCGAGAGGAGCGCAAGGGATCCGGCGAGGAACGCCGTGACCGCCTCGACGACGAGGAACGCCACCGCCAGCACGAACGCGGTGCGGAGGCGACCGGCGTAGCGCGCCCCCGCCCGGCCGGCCGGTGTTGCGTGGTCGTGCCCGTACCCGCGTGCCACAGGCTCGATGCTACGAGCGCGGGGGGCAGCCGAGCGCGTTGGCGATCTTGTCGAGGTTGGCGTTCATCAGCGTGAAGTAGTCCGCCTTGGCGGCGCGCTCCTTCGTCGTCAGGCTCTCGAGCGGGCTCAGCACCTCGGTCTCGAGCCCGCCCGCGTCGCGGGCGAGTGTCTGCGCCACGCGCGGCGACACCGCCTCTTCGGTGAACACCGTCGTGACGCCGTGGTCGCGCGCGAGCTGCGCCAGCTCCCCGAGGCGCTTCGGATCGGGCTCCTGGTCGGGCGAGATCCCAGCTACGCCCTCTTGCCGCAGCCCGTAGCGGGACGCCACGTAGCCGAACGCCTCGTGCGAGGTCACGAGGAGGTTCCGCGCGCACCCCGTCAGGCGGGCGCGGTACCGGGCATCGAGCGCGGCAAGCCGGTCCTGGAGTGCCTGCGCGTTCTTCTCGTACGTCGCAGCGCCCTTCGGATCGGAGGCGGCAAGACCACGCTCCACCTCGCCGACGAGTTGCGACATGAGCACCGGGTCGAGCCACACGTGCGGGTCGAGCCCGCCCTCCCCTTCGTCGGCGACCTTCTTCCCGCGGGCGTCGACGAGCTCGGGGAGGAGCTCGACCGTCGGGCCGTCGCGCCGGTCGGCCGCGCTCTCGACCGCGGGCTGGAAGTCGCTCCCGAGCACGAACGCGACCTTGGCGTCCAACAGCCGGTCCAGCTGGTCCGAGTCGAGCTCGAGGTCGTGGGGCTCGGCACCGACCGGAGTGAGGTTCGTGACGTCGACACGCGCTCCGCCCACCCGCTGGGCCGCGAACGCCACGGGATAGAAGGCCGCCGCCACGCTGAGCTTGCTGCGTGCGGCGCCGGCAGGACCGGCACCGAGCGTGCTCCCGACCGCCGCGGCGATGAGCAGGGCGACCAGCGGCACCCTCCGTCGACGCATGCTGAGAACGAGTCTTACCACACCCCGGCCTAAGATGGGAATCGATCTCAAATGACCACGACCGTCGCCCGCCCCGTCCTCTCCGCCGAGGAGGTCTCGTTCACCTTCGGGGGTCGGCGCGTCCTCGACGAGGTCGGGCTCGAGATCTCACCGGGTGAGTTCACGGCCCTCGTCGGGCCGAACGGCGCCGGGAAGTCGACGCTGCTACGCATCGTGCTCGGTCTGCTGACGCCCCAGGCGGGCCGGGTGGAGCTGTTCGGCGTCCCGCCCCGCCGGCTGCGCGAGCGGTGGCGTCTCGGCTACGTGCCCCAACGGCCCCGCCTCGCGCCCGACCTGCCGGCGACCGTCGAAGAGGTCGTCGCCGCCGGGCGCCTGGCGAAGCAGGGCTGGTGGCGCCGGTCCCGACCCGTCGACCGGGAAGCCGTCGCGCACGCCCTCGAGTCGGTCGCGCTCGACGGGTTGCGGACCCACCGCGTCGCCGAGCTGTCGGGCGGACAGCAGCAGCGGGTCCTCATCGCCAAGGCCCTGGTCACCGAGCCCGAGCTGCTCGTCCTGGACGAGCCCGTCGCCGGCGTCGACGCGCAGGCGCAGCGGCTGTTCCGCGACTCCCTCGTGCACCTCCTCCGCGAGCACGGGGCCGCCGTGCTCCTCGTGTCGCACGAGCTCGGAGCCGTCGCCGACGATCTCGACCGCGTCGTCGTTCTCCGCCGTCGCGTGGTGTTCGACGGGAAGCCGGGCGACCTCGCCGCCACCGGCGTGAGCCTCGGCGTGCACCGCGACGACCTGCCCCGCTGGCTGGAGGAGCTCTCGGAGAACGGCGGCACGTGATGCCGGGAATGCCGTGGCCGCTGCCGTGGCCCTTCGACACCACCTACATGCAGCTCGCACTCGTCGCGGGGATCGCGGTGGGCGCCTCGGCCCCGCTCATCGGGACGTTCCTCGTGCAGAAGCGACTGTCGCTGCTCGGGGACGGCATCGGCCACGTCGCGGTGGCCGGGATCGGGGCCGGCCTCCTGTTCGGCACGTCGCCGACGTGGACGGCGCTCGTCGTCGCGGTCGTCGCCGCGCTCGCGCTGGAGTGGTTGCGGTCCCGCGGGCGCACGTCGGGTGATCTGGCGCTTGCCTTGTTCTTCTACGGCGGGATCGCAGCCGGCGTCGTGCTGGCGGGTCGCTCGGCCACCAACGCCAACCTGCAGCCCTACCTGTTCGGGTCGATCCTCACGGTGACCGAGAACGACGTGTACACCGTCGTCGCGCTCGGGGCTCTGATCGTCGCGTCGATCGCGTTCACGCGCCGGGGGCTCCTCGCGGTGGTGCTGGACGAGGATGCCGCGCGGGTTGCCGGCATCCCCGTCGGCGCGCTGAACGCCCTCCTCGCCGCGCTGACCGCCGTGACCGTCACCGCGGCGATGCGTGTCACCGGCGTGCTTCTCATCGCCGCGCTGATGGTGCTGCCTGTGGCCACCAGCCGGGTGGTTGCCCGGTCGTTCCGCGCCACGACGTTGGGCGCGGGCGCGGTGGGCGTGGTCGCCGTGGTCCTCGGCCTGGCCGCGGCGCGCCAGTGGGCCCTCGCCGCCGGGGGCGCGATCGTGCTCGTGACGCTGGGGCTGTTCGCCGCCGCGTCCGTCGGCGCGCCCCTCCGCCGCGACCGTGCCCGGGAGGAGGCCGGCTCGCTCCTCTCCGGCCCGGGTTAGCGGCCGGCTCGCCTCAGCAGATGGGGCGGACGATGGGGTACGGGTTCACGGCTCCCCCGCCGCCCGGATGGACCTCGAAGTGCGTGTGCGTGGCGCCGCCCGACGCGTCCCCGGTGTTGCCCGTGTAGCCGATGACCTCCCCCTGGGTGACGTGACGCGCCCCGCCCTCGTACGAATCGAGGTGGAAGTAGTAGTAGAGGTCGCCGTTGTCACCTTGCAGGTGGACGCCGTTGCCGGAGATGCCGCCCGACTTCATCGTCACCGATCCGGAGACGGTGGCGACGTTCGGTGTGCCCCGGGGCGCCATGAGGTCGACGCCTTCGTGCGGCCGCCCGCCGGCCCGGGCGGCATGCCACGAGTCCACGAACGAGACCGGTCCCCTCACCGGGCAGATGAGACCGCCGGCGGACGCCGGAGACGGGCTGTTGTCCCGCGCGTACCCGGCCTGCGCCTTCTGAGCCGCCGCCAGCCGCGCCGCTTGCTCCCGGAACTTCTCCAGCGCGGCCTGTTGGTCGGCGCGCCGCGCGTCGAGCGCTTCCTGCATGCGCGCGAGGCGGGTCACCGCCTCGTTGTCGCCCGCGTTGGCCTGTTCGAGCAGCTTCTCGCGCCGGGCGGCGTCGAGGGGCGCGTCGCTCGCCGTGAAGACGTCGGCGGCGGAGCCGGTGTCCTTGTACGCGCTGACCGCGCGTCGCTGTGCGGCCGCCCTCAGCGCGGCGATCTGCTCCTCGAGCTGGCGGATCTGGGCGTCGATCTCGCCCACCCGGACCTGCGCCTCTTCGTAGCTGGCCGCGGCGGCGTCGGCCGACTTCTGACTGTCGGGCCCGGGGCCTGCGAGCGCGGGGAGAGAACCGATCGTTGCGCCGGCGAGTACGACGAGCAAGAACGTGCCCGCCACCCCGGCCGCGCCGACTCCGCCTCGGCGACCGCCGCTGGACCGAATGATGGACCGCGACGGTAGACGGACCCCGGCGGCGGCCTCAATCCCGGGGGGCAGACACCAGAAGTACTCGGTGTACCGTCCCGACCGTGCGGCTCGAGGGGGAGATCGCGGTCGTCACCGGCTCGACCGCCGGGATCGGGAAGGCGATCGCAACCACCTTCACAGCCGAGGGGGCGCGCGTCGTGGTGACCGGGCGCGACGCCGGGCGCGGAAAGGCGGTCGTCGATGCGATCACGCGGGACGGCGGCCACGCCGCGTTCCACGCTGCCGAGCTCTCGGACGAGGCGGCGTGCTCCCAACTCGTCTCCGCCGCCGTCGAGACGTTCGGCGGGCTCACCGTCCTCGTGAACAACGCGGCGGGATCGACGGTCGACGAGGCGGACACCGCGATCGCCCACATGACCACGGCGACGTGGGAAGCGACGTTGCGCGTGAACCTCACCGCGCCGATGTGGCTGGCGCGCGCCGCGATCCCCCACATGGTCGAGACCGGGCACGGGTCGATCGTCAATATCTCGACCCGCGCCGCCGAGCGGGCCAGCCGCGGGCTCTCCGCCTACATCGCCAGCAAGGGGGGTCTCAACGCGCTGACACGGTCGATCGCGGTCGATTACGCCGACGCAAGCATCCGGTGCAACACGATCAGCCCCGGATACGTGCTCAACGAGCGACGCGACGCCGAGCTCCCGGACGACCGGCGGACCCGCCTCGAGGGCATGCACCTGACGCGCATCGGGGAGGCCAGTGACGTCGCCTCGGCGGCGGTGTACCTCGCCAGCCGGGAGTCCGAGTTCGTGACGGGTGTGAACCTCCCCCTCGACGGCGGGGGCAGCACGACCCGTGGACTGACCCTGGGCTGACGGCGCCGTGCACGCCCGGGTCTCGTTGAGTGCGATCTCGACGTTCGCGTGGGATCTGGACACAGATCTCGCGTTCTATGCCGACGCCGGGGTCACGAACGTCGGCATCTCGGTCGCCAAGCTCGAGCGGTACGGGTGGGACGAGGGCACGCGTCGAGTCGTCGATGCCGGGCTCCGGGTGACGAACCTCATCGGCCTCGGCCCGTTCCGCCTCGCCGAACCGGGCCGCTGGGACGCACAGCGGGAGCGGATCGTGCGCGCCCTCGACACCGCGGCCGCCGTGGGCGCCGAGTGCGTCGTGTTCACGACGGGCCCCGCCGGGGCGCTGCCGTGGGACGAGGCCGCCGACGCGCTCGAGTCGGCGCTGGCGCCGGTCCTGCCGGAAGCGCGGGCGCGTGGCGTGCCGTTCGCGATCGAGCACACGAACTCGCTGCGGGTCGACATCGGCTTCGTGCACACCCTCGCCGACGCGATCGACCTCGCTCGGCGACTCGACGCCGGCGTGTGCATGGAGGTCAACGCGTGCTGGGCGGAGCGGGGACTGGCCGACACGATCCGGGCTGGGGTCGACCGTCTGCGGCTCGTCCAGCTCAGCGACTTCGCGGTCGGGACGCTGTCGACACCGAACCGTCTCGTCCCCGGCGACGGCGACATCCCTCTGGAGCGGATCGTCGGCCAGGTTCTGGCCGCCGGCTACGCGGGCTGCTTCGACCTGGAGCTCGTCGGCCCCCGGATCGACGAGGAGGGCTACGAGTCCGCGTGTCGCCGCAGTGTCGACCGCCTCACGGAGATGCTCGACATCTTCGGCGCGTGAGCCATTGCCTGCTCGGTCCCGGACCGAGTAGACGATGCCTCCGGGACGGGTGCGTTGAAAGGCTGAGGAGGTACAGAAATGGCAACACCGGCCACGCCGAGGACCGAGACGCGCGGGACCGCGCTCCGGTGGGGGGGTGTCGCCGCGATCGCCTTCGCGGTCTTGTTCGTCGTCGGGTTCCTGCTGGTCTCGGACACGCCCGAGGGCGACGAGTCGAACGCGAAATGGTTGCAGTACTACGCCGACAGCGACAACCGCCGGATGATCGTCATCGGCGCGATCGTGCTCGCCGTCGCCGCGATCGCGTTCCTGGTCTTCCTCGGCGTCCTCCGCGAACGACTGCGGACCGGCGCGCCCGGGGGCGACTGGGTCGGCACCACCGCCTTTGCGAGCGGGCTGTTCTTCGTGGCCATGCTGGCCGTCGCGGCCCTCGGCACCGCCTCGGTGTCGGCCGGCGTCGAGTTCGGCGACAACCCGCTTCCGCGCGACGCCAACATCATGCGGACCTTCGAGAGCCTCGGGGTGGGCGCGCTCGTGCTCTTCGGGGCGGTCGCGGCCGGTCTGTTGATCATCACCGCGTCGGTGGCGGGCGGACGCTCGGCGTGGTTGCCCCGGTGGCTGATCGTGTCGGGGTACGTCGCCGGCGTCATCGTGATCGTCGGGGGCCTCTTCTTCATCCCGTTGGCTCTGTTCGTGCTGTGGATGATCGTCGTGGGCATCGTGATGTTGCGGAGCCCGGCGTCGCCTGCCTGAGCCGTCCGTCACCCGCTCCGAGCCCGACCTCAAGCCACCCAGCGCACCGGCCCGAGGTGGTAGTGGCAGTGCGCGAGCAGCTGCTCCCGGCCGCCGGGCCAGGTGGTGAGGCGCAGGTCGGCGTGCGTGAGGTCGGCTGACGGCTCCAGCCGGAGCCACGCGAGCGGCGCGTCCTCCGTGGCTCGGTGGCCCGCGCTCGCGAGTGCGGCCTCCGCGGTCGCCCGCTCGTCGTCGGTGAGGTACTGCCAGACGATCGAGTGGAAGACCACGGTCGCACGGCCGGGCGCCGGTTCGTCGAGCTGCCGCGCGAGCCACGCCGGGATGTCGGCCTGGTCGATCGCCACCCGGACGGCGCGGGCGACGTCGAGTGCGGCGCGCAGCATCGTGAACCGCTCGGTCTGACCCGGCCACACGTACGACAGGAGCGTCAGCCGGCCTCCCTCGGCGCCGGCGTCGATGGGATCGCGGTCGCAGCCGCGCCGTTCGGCGATCTCGACCGGAGCGTCGAAGGGCGGGCGCCCCTCCTCCCACAGGTCGGTGAAGCGCACCGGCGACGCGGTGTCGCCGTACCCGGCGCCGTCCGACTCGTACCAGTAGCGGTCGAACCGCAGGTTGAGCCCGGCGCTGCTGCCGACCTCGAGCACGCGGAGCGGCAGCCGGGTGTCGCGGGCGACGAGAAGGAACCCGCCGACGAGGGACGCCGACCGGCCTACCTCGTTCGTCTGCGGCGGACGGGTGAGCGCGTCACGGATGGCGTCCTCGTGCGCTGCGAGCGTCGCGAGCAACGCCGGCCACGCGGCCGCCGCGTCACCGTCCCCGCCGACGGACGGGAAGCGGGCGGCGAGCTCGGGTGCGCCCCCGGCCAGGACGAGCCGGTGGATCCCGCCGAGGAACCGCAGCGGTACCGCGTCCTCGTAGGTGGATTCGAGGTGGTGGGACAGGAATCGACCGATTGGGCCGCCGGCGGCGACGTCGCCGCCCATGCGCTCGAGGAGCGCGGCGTAGAACGGTGAGCCCATGCCGTCGGTCGCGAGCTGGTAGATGCGGATGACTTCGATCAGCGCGGGCTCGCTCACGCGCCGAACGGTAGCGGGATAGCGTGCGCGACTCATGGCTCGAAGTGTGCTCGTCACCGGAGGCGCGAGCGGTATGGGCCGCGCGGCCGCTCACCTGTTGGCGAGTGACGGCGCGTCGGTCACCGTGGTCGACCGCGCCGCCGACGCCGCCGCCGACGTCGCGCGCGAGATCACCAAAGCCGGGGGCACCGCACAGGCCGCGCCCGCCGATGTCGGGAACGAGGACGAGGTGGCGGCGGCGGTCGCGGCCGCGGTCGACGCCTTCGGCGGGCTCGACGGTGTGCTCACCAGCGCCGGCGTCTTCCACGGCAACGACCTTCGCCCCCTCGGAGAGGTCGAGCTCGACGACTTCCTGTTCGTGTTGCGCGTGAACCTGGTCGGCACCTTCCTCGCCGTGAAGCACGCGCTGCCGCACCTCGTCGAGCGCCGAGGCGCAGTCGTGACGATCGCGTCGACCGCCGCCCTGAAGGGCCACGGCTACGGCCCCGGTTACACGGCGAGCAAGGGCGGAGTGGCGGCGCTCACGCGCATCGCGGCCGTGCAGTACGG
>DATFVT010000366.1:0-3999 GCA_035260105.1 Acidimicrobiia bacterium | reverse complement strand
GCGGCGCCGGCGGCGAGGACTGCGATCACCGCACCGACGAGGAGGCTGCGCCGCCAGATGCGCGGATGGTAGTAGCGGCCGCGGCGGCGCCGGCGGCTCGACGCGCGCTACGCCGGCTCGGCGGCGCGGTCGAGCTGTGTCCGGTAGAGGTCCGCGTAGAGGCCGCGATGCCGGAGCAGCTCCTCGTGCCGCCCTTGCTCGACGACGCGGCCATCGTCCATGACGAGGATGCGATCGGCGTTCACGATCGTCGACAGTCGGTGCGCGATCACGAGCGCGGTGCGGCCCCGCAGCGCGTCGGCGAGAGCGCGCTGGATCGCGAGCTCCGACTCGGAGTCGAGGTGTGACGTCGCCTCGTCGAGAATCACGATCGCCGGGTCCTTCAGCAGCATGCGCGCGATCGCCAGGCGCTGCTTCTCGCCCCCCGACATCCGGTACCCCCGCTCGCCGACGATCGTGCCGTAGCCCTCGGGCAGGCTGACGATCAGGTCGTTGATCCGGGCCGCCTTCGCGGCGGCGACGAGCGCGTCGTCGGTGGCGTCGGGCCGCGCGTAGCGCAGGTTGTTGGCGATCGTGTCGTGGAAGAGGTGCGGATCCTGCATGACGAAGCCGACTGCGTCGCGCAACGACTCGACGGTCAGGTCGCGCACGTCGTGCCCGTCGACGAGGACGCGGCCTTCGCTGACGTCGGCGATCCGCGGGACGAGCAATGCCGTGGTCGTCTTGCCCGCCCCCGACGGTCCGACCAGGGCGATCAGTTCGCCCGGCGCCACCGTGAGCGACACGTCGCGCAGGATCCATCCGCTGTCGTTGTCGTCGTCGGCGGCGACGGCGACGACGCCTTCCTCGAGCGACGGGAGCGATGTGAGCGCAGCCGGCGGGTGCCGGAACCACACGTGGTCCAGCTCGACGCGTCCCTTCGGCGCGACGAGGTCGACGGCGCCGGGGCGGTTCTTCACGAGCGGCTCGAAGTCGAGCACCTCGAACACCCGCTCGAACGAGACGAGCGCCGTGAGCACGTCGACGCGTGCGTTCGTCAGCTGCGTGAGGGGTGTGTAGATCTGCGTCACGTAGATCACGAAGGCAGCGACCGTCCCGATCGACAGGGTGCCGGAGATCACGAGGTTGCCGCCGACGAAGTAGACGACCGCAGTGCCGACGGCGGCTACGAGTCCGAGCGCCACGAACAGCACCCGCGAGTACATGGCGGTGGAGATCCCGATGTCGCGGACCCGCTCGGCGCGGTTCTCGAACTGGCCGAGCTCCCGGTCGTGCTTGCCGAACAGCTTGACGACGAGCGCGCCGGCCACGTTGAAGCGCTCCGCGATCGTGTTGTTCATCGACGCGTTGAGCTGCATGCCCTCGCGGGTGATGCGCTGCAGACGGTGCCCGATCCGCCGGGCCGGGATGATGAACGCGGGGAGTACGAGCAGCGTCAGGATCGTCAGACGCCACTCGAGACCGAACATGACCGCGAGCGTCACCCCGATCGAGATGACGTTCCCGACCACCGTCCCCAGCGTGTTCGTGATGGCCTGCTGGGCGCCGATGACGTCGTTGTTCATGCGCGACATGAGCGCACCGGTCTGGGTGCGGGTGAAGAAGGAGACGGGCATCCGCTGGATGTGGTCGAAGAGCTTCACCCGCATGGTGAAGATGAGCCCTTCGCCGATGCGGGCCGAGTACCACCGCTGCCAGAGGCTCAGCAGGGCGTTGGCGACGGCGAGTCCGACCGCTCCCACGGCCAGCCACGCCACGAGGGTCCGGTTCTTGTCGGGCACGGCCGTGTCGAGGAGGGCCCGGAAGAGCAGGGGCGGGATCGCGGTCGTGATGGCCGCGGCGATTGCCGTGACGAGGAAGCCGACGAGCAGCCACCGGTAGGGGTGGGCCAGGCGGAGGACGCGCCGCATGAGCCCCCACTCGACGTGCTTGCCTGAGAATTCGTCCGGATCGCGGCGGAAGCCGCGCAGCGCCCCGTACATCATCGGTCGCTCCAACCTACCGGCCGACCTGTGGATTCCCCCGAGGGATCGGCCGTCGTCACGCGCGGCCGGCGTGGGAGACTGCGCGCCGTGGTCCACGGGCAGGACGCAGGGGCACGCGGGTGAACACGGCGACGTGGCCGTTGGTCGGCCGGGTCACCGAGCTGACCCAGGTGGCGGCGGCGATGGACGGCGAGGCCGGGGGCGTGCTGTTCGCGGGGCCGGCCGGGGTCGGCAAGACCCGCCTCGCCGTCGAGTGCATGGGCCTGGCGTCCCGGCGGGGCTTCGCCACCGCCCACGTACGCGCCAACCGCAGCTCGGCGACCATCCCCTACGGCGCCTTCGCGGCGTTGCTCCCGCCGGCGACCAGCCGCGAGTCCGAGAGCCGGGGCGACCTGCTGCGCTCCTTCGCCGAGGGGGTGCTCGAGCACGGGGACGGCGATCCTCTCATGCTCGTCGTGGACGACGCCCAGGACCTCGACGACGCATCGGCGGCGTTGCTCCTGCACCTCGTCCTCCACGGTGGCGTCTTCCCGGTGGTGACGCTGCGGACCGGCGAACCCGCGCCCGAATCCGTCGTGATGCTCTGGAAGGACGAGCTCGTCGACCGCATCGAGGTGTCGCCGCTCACCGTCGCCGACGTCGCCATGCTCGCGGCCGACGTGCTCGGCGGGCCCGTCGACGGCACCACTGTGCACGCGTTGCGTACCACGAGCGAGGGCAACGTCCTGTTCCTCCGGGAGCTGATCCTGTCCGCGGTCGCGTCCGGATCGCTCACGGACGTGCGCGGCATCTGGCGGCTGCAGGGATCACTCTCGGCATCGCCCCGGCTGACCGAGCTCGTCCGCATGCGGCTCGGCACGCTCGACGAAGCCGAGCGCCACGCCCTGGAGGTCGTGAGCGTGGGCGAGCCCGTCGCCTTCCCGACCATCGACGCGCTCGCCGACCGCGCGTGCGTCGAGCGACTCGAGGCGCGCGCCCTGGTCGACATCGAAGCCGACGGCGGTGTCGGGCAAGTGCGCATGGCGCACCCGCTCTACGGGGAGGTGCTGCGCGCCGAGCTGCCGGCGGGTCGCTACCAGCGGGTCTGCCGCCTGCTCGCCGACGCCGTGGAGGGCGCCGGCGCCGGTGAGCTCTCCGCCGAGGACGCGTTGCGGGTGGGGGTGTGGCGGCTCGAGAGCGGCGACACCGAGCACGCCCATCTCCTGATGACGGCGGCGCACCAGGCGGCGTTCGCGTTCGACTTCCCTCTGGCGCGCCGGCTCGCCGCCGCCGCGTGGGACGCGGGCGCCGGCATCGAGGCGGGTCACCTTCTGGGCAACATGCTCGACACGCTCGGCGATCACGCCGCCGCCGAGGAGGTGCTCCGCGCCGTCGAGTCCGACGCCCGCACCGACGAGGAGCGGGCGCAGATCTCCGAGGCGAGAGTCGGGAACCTGTTCCGCGGCCTGGGCCGGACCGAGGAAGCCGAGGCGGTCACGCTGGCGGCCGAACGCGCCATCAGCGACCCGACTCTGCGCGCCGAGCTCAACGCCCAGCGCGCCGTCCACGCCGTGTTCGCCGCCGACATGGCCGAGGCACTCGCGCTCTCCGAGCCCATGCTCGACGAGACGCGCTATCCGGGGCGGGTCGTCGTGAAGGCCGCGCTGGCCGCCGGCACGGCGCTCGCGCTCACCGGCCGCACCGCCGACGCCATTCGCGTCGCGGACCGTGCCTTCGAGCTGCGGATCGAGCTCGGGAACCAGGTGCAGATGGCGGGCCCCGGCGTGTACCTCGTCGCGCGCGCCCTCGCGCTCACCGAGGCGGGCCGGCTCGAAGAGGCGGAGGCGACCGCCGAGGCCGGCTACGACGGCGCCGTCGAGTCACAGGTGCTCGAGGGCCAAGGGTGGTTCACCGTCATGCTCGGCCGCACCTGCCTGCTCCAGGGGCGCGTCGTGACGGCGGCGCGGTGGCTGCGCGAGGCGGCCGTGCTCTGGGGCGAGCTCACGCACCCGAGCGCCCGCTGGGGCTTCGGCGG
>DATFVT010000365.1:0-5304 GCA_035260105.1 Acidimicrobiia bacterium | reverse complement strand
CACGATCTCGACGGGCTCGCCGGCGATCCCCGACCCAAGCTGCTGGCCCTCGCCCAGCACGACGAGTACCGCGACCCGGTCCAGGTCGCGGAGGTCGCCGAGCACTGGGCGAACGCCGACGTCCACGTGGTCGGCGGCGCGTCGCACTTCTTCGTCGGGCGCACCGACCGGCTCGTCGAGGTCGCCACCGGCTTCCTGGACCGGCTGGCGCCCACGCCGACCGTCTGATTCACATCTTGGCGAGCCCGACCACGTTGCCGTCCGGGTCGGAGAACATCGCGACCTCGGGGCCTTCGGGGATCTGCATCGGAGGCATCACCGTCTTGGCGCCGAGCTTCTCCGCTTCGTCGAGCTTGGCCTGCACGTCCGAGACGTTCACGTAGAACGTCGTGTACGGACCGCCTTCGGGCGGCTTGGCGATTCCGCCGCCGACGCCCTCTCCGCCGCTGTCGGTGTCGACCATCCCGTAGTGCGCGGGGTTGTCGGCATTGATCTTCCAGCCGAACAGCGCGCCGTAGAACTTGTTGGCGGCCGCCTCGTCGTTGACGCCGATCTCGAAGTGGACAACCGGGTTACCCATTGCTCTGCTCCTGTCTGTCAGGGGGTCGTGCTTCTCTACGTCTCTTCCGTCGATCCGGGCGGAGTGGGTCGGATCCAGGGATCGGCCCCGGCGTCGCCGCCCGCCACCGCGACCGCGAGCCGGCCCAGGTAGTGGTCCCACCCCTCTGCGTGCCGGTCGCCCGGCCCGCCGGGGAGTCCGAGGTGGCGGAGCCTGACCAGGGTGGCGGGACCGTCCGGCTCGAGCCTCACCTCCACCGTGCTACATCCGGGGCGCACCGGATTGCCCTCACCTTCCCAGCCCCACGTGAACACGACGCGCTCGTTGGGTGAAACCTCGACGTACTCGCCCCGCGCGACGTCCTGCCCGGTCACGTTCACCCGGAAGATGCCGCCGGGACGCGCGTCGAGGTCCGCGTGGATACCCATCCAACGGACGATGTGCGCGGGATCGACGAAGAACTTGAAGATGACGTCGGCGGGCGCGTCGATGCGGACCTCGCGCTCGAGCGGGATGTTCTCCTCATTGACCGCCACGATGTTCTCCTCGACGCGCGGCCCGACGGGCACGATCGTCCGCCTCGGCCGCCGACTTGAGACGCGCCAGGCCTTCTCCCCAGAACTCGTCGAGATACCGGCGGAGCTCGTCGAACCCCTGGCGGCGGACCCGATACAGGCGACGCGTACCGTCCCGGCGCTCGTCGAGCAGTCCCGCTTCCTTGAGGACCCCGAGATGCTGCGAGATCGCGGGGCGTGACACGTCGAAGTGCGACGCGATCGCTCCTGCGCTCAGCTCGTCGTCCCGGACGAGACGGAGGATCTCACGGCGCCGGGGCTCGCCCAACGCACGCGCAGCGGCTTCCACCCCGCATACGTAAGTTGATGCTTACGAATCTGTCAAGACCTGAGATCTGAATCGCTCTCTCAGGATCACTACGATGGCAAGCGCCTGAGGCGGAGGTTTCGCTCCATCTAGGGGGCATGTGAGCGAAAACAGGCAGTTTGTGTATCAGCCGGCCCTGGACGGGGTCCGGGCGTTCGCGGTCCTGTCGGTCTTCGCGTACCACCTCGACGCGGGATGGGCGCAGGGCGGGTTCCTCGGCGTCGACACCTTCTTCGTCCTGTCGGGCTTTCTGATCACGTCGCTGCTCGTCGGAGAGTTCGCGCGCCACGGCGGCATCAGCTTCGCCGGGTTCTGGGCGCGCCGGGCGCGCCGCCTGCTCCCCGCGCTCTTGCTCGTGCTGATCGCGGTCGCCGCGTACGCCGTGCTCGCGGCGCCGGCGGAGCAGCTCGACCGGCTGCGGGGCGACGGCCTGGCGACGCTCTTCTACGGCGCGAACTGGCGCTTCATCGCGTCGGGCCAGTCGTACTTCGACCTGTTCTCCGAGGCGTCGCCGCTGCGGCACATGTGGTCGCTCGCGATCGAAGAGCAATTCTACCTCGTCTGGCCGCTGATCACGTTCGCGTGCCTCCGCCTCGCACGCGGCCGCCACTGGCTCCTGGGCCTCGTGTGCGGCGCGGGCGCGGGCGCGTCGATCGCGGCGATGGCCGCGCTGTACGACCCGGTGGACCCGTCGCGCGCGTACTACGGCACCGACGGCCGGGCGCACCTGCTGCTCATCGGGGCCGGCCTCGCGCTCGTCCTCGCCCGCTGGCATCCTGCCAGGCCCGCGACACGCTCGACCGTCCATGCACTCGGCCTCGCCGGCGCGCTCGCCTGCGTCGGTTTCTGGACGCTCGTCCCGGACACCGCGGCGTGGATGTACCGCGGCGGGTACGCCGTGTTCGGGCTGTGCGTGGCGGCGGTCATCACGTCGGCCATCCAGCCCGGCCGGTTCGCGCTGCGGTCGTTCCTCTCGCTCGCGCCGCTCGTGTGGATCGGGCGCATCTCCTACGGCCTGTATCTCTGGCACTGGCCCGTGATCGTCGTAGCCTCGCCGGCGCGCACCGGGCTCGACGGCGCGTCGCTCACGATCCTGCGCGTCGGCCTGACGTTCGCGTTCGCGACCGCCTCCTTCTACCTCGTCGAGCAGCCCATCCGGCGGGGCGCCCTCCGGGGGCGGTGGGCAATGGCGATCTCGCCGACGGCGTTCGTGGCGACGGGGGTGGTGGTGGTCATCGCCACGGCGGGCGCGCAGCCGCTGCCGACGTACCTCCGGAACGGCCCCGAGCAGCTGACCTCGCGCGCCGAGCAGCTCCCGAAGCCCGAGGCTCAGCCGGCCCCGCCGCCGACCGCGGCCCTCGCCGCACCGGTCGGCGCGCCGACCGCGCCGCCACCCAAGCGCATCATGCTCGTCGGCGACTCGGTGGCCGAGAGCCTGCTCGACGGGCTGCGGGAGTCGGCCGCCGAACAGGGCGTGCAGGTGTACCCGGCGTCGGTGCCCGGATGCGGGGTCATCGGTGGTCAGCCGATCGACCTCAACGGCACGCCGTTCAAGTGGTCGGCCACGTGCGAGCGAGAAGTCCCGAAGTACCAGACCGCCCGGCTGGCGCAGGTCCGCCCCGACGTCGTCGTCTGGCTGAGCGGGTGGGACCGCGACGATCGCGTCGTCGACGGGCAGAACGTGACCACGACCACGATGACGGGCCGTTTCGTGTTCGCACGACTGATCGACGAGGCGGCGTCCCGCCTTACCTCGACGGGTGCCCGTCTCGTGATGATGACGGTCGCGCCCCCGTCACCGAGCGACTCGTATCCCGATCCGCCGAAGGACCCGAAGTTCGACTACATGAACCGCATGCTGCGGGACTACGCGCGGGCGCACACCGACCACACGTCGGTGGTGGACCTCGCTCGCCTGCTGTGCCCGAACGGGCAGCCGTGCCCGGACTCGGTGTCGGGCGTCCGGCCCCGCCCCCGCGACGGCAACCACTTCGAGCCCGACACGGCGCTCTGGGTCGCGCACCAGCTCATGCCGGAGATCATGGCGGCCACCCCCGGGTCGGGCGTCGACGTCGTCTCCGACGACGCGACGACGAACGCGTCCGTGGGCAAGCGCGCGTAGCGCGCCGTCAGGCCGGGGGGCGCAGCCCGGCGGCGAAGGGGGAAAGTCCGTTCCGCTCGAGGTACGACATGCGACGTTCGACGATGGACTGCCATTCGGCGAAGTCGTGGTCGTAGTGAGCCCGGTCGCCGTCCTCGTAGGCGTGCTCGAGCTCGTCGAAGGCGGCGTCCTCGGCGTCCAGGAGCTGCCGGTACCGCACCAGGAACCCCTCGTCGACCACCCCGTTCGCCTCGGTCATGCGTCCCCCTTCGCGCCGTCACGGCGCCGGCCGACGCCGCGGGGGCGACGGTACCCGACCCGACCGGCGCGGACTACGGGGGGTCAGCCGACGGCGGCGAGGGCGTCCGCGACCGCGAACCGGCCCTCGTAGATCGCCCGCCCGACGATGGCGCCCGCCAGTGAGCGGCCCCCGGCCCGGAGTCGGCGCAGGGCGCCGAGGTCCTCCAACCCGCCCACGCCGCCGCTGGCGATCACCGGGAGCGACGTCACCTCGAGGACCCCGCCGAGCTGGTCGAGGGCGGGCCCGGCCATCGTGCCGTCGCGCCCGATCTCGGTCACGACCAGCGCCGCCGCGCCACTCTCCTCGAGCTGGTCCGCCACCTCGAAGAGGTCCTCGCCCGTCGAGTCCAGCCAGCCGCGCACGGCGACCTCCCGGCCCCGCGCATCGAGACCGACGGCGACCCGGCCCGGATGCAGGGTGGCCAGCTCCCCGACGAGCTCCGGCCGCTCGATCGCGCCCGTCCCGACGACGACGCGCGCCGCCCCGGCCGCCAGGAGGTCACCGCCCGCCCCGACGGTGCGCACCCCGCCGCTGGCCTGGATGTCGCACGGCACCGCGGCGCAGATCGCTTCGACGACCGCGAGGTTGACCCGCTCACCGGTGCGGGCGGCGTCGAGGTCGACGACGTGGATCCAACGCGCGCCGGCCGCTGCGAACGCCCGGGCGACCTGCAACGGGTCGTCGCCGTAGACGGTCTCCGCCGCGAAGTCGCCTCGCTGCAGCCGGACGACCTGCCCGCCGCGCAGGTCGATCGAGGGGTACAGGTCGAACGGCACCCGCTACAGCGCGCCCTTCGTCGACGGGACGCCGGTGCCTTCGATCTTCACGGCATCTCGCAGGCTCCGGGCGACGCCCTTGAACGACGCCTCGATGATGTGGTGGCCGTTCTTCCCCGACAGGGAGCGCATGTGGAGGGTGATGCCGGCCGCGAACGCGAAGGCGCGCCAGAACTCCTCGGCCAGCTGTGGGTCGAACGTGCCGATCCACTCCGACTTCGGGTCGACGTCGTACACGAGGAAGGGGCGCCCCGAGAGATCGAGCGCGACCTGCACGAGCGCCTCGTCGAGCGGTACGACGGCGTCGGCGAACCGGCGCACGCCGGCCTTGTCCCCGATCGCCTCGCTGAACGCCGTGCCCAGCACGATGCCGACGTCTTCGATCGTGTGGTGGGTGTCGATCTCGAGGTCGCCCTCGGCGTCGATGCGGAGGTCCCATCCGCCGTGCTTGCCCAGCTGCTCCAGCATGTGGTCGAAGAACGGGATGCCCGTCGACGCTCGCGCCTGGCCCGACCCGTCGACGTCGAGCGCGAGGTGGACCTTTGTCTCCTTCGTCTCTCTGTGCTGCGTGGACGACCTGCTCATGCGACCCTCACCTCCTCGACAGCCTCGCGCAGGGCGGCCAGGAAGGCGTCGTTCTCCTCCGGCGTGCCGACCGTGACGCGGAGGCACTCCTCGAGGCGGG
>DATFVT010000364.1:0-2507 GCA_035260105.1 Acidimicrobiia bacterium | reverse complement strand
AGCCCCGGCTGATCAGGCCGACGAGGGCGCCGGCTCGGAGTCGGTCGCCGGCGACAGCGTGAACCCGCGGTAGTCGTCGGCGGCGACGTCGCGGCAGATGTCGTCGTAGCGGGGGAAGCCGCCGATGTAGGGCATGAAGACGCACGGCTTCCCGGGCACGTTTGCACCCATGTACCAGGAGTTGGCGTGGGGGAACAGCGTGACGCTCGCGACCTCGTTGACGTGGTCGACCCAGGCATCCTCCGCCTCCACCGTCGCGTCGATCGACGCGATGCCGCGCGCCAGCAGGGACGCGATGCAATCGGCGATCCAGTCGACATGGTGCTCGATCGCGACCGCCATGTTGACGAGCACGGACGGGCTGCCGGGACCTGTCACGACGAAGAAGTTGGGGAACCCGGCGATCGCCAGGCCCAGGTACGTGCGCGGGCCCGCGGCCCACTTGTCACGGAGCTTCACGCCGCCCTTGCCGGTGATGTCCGGTGCGAGCAGCGGGCCGGTCATGGCGTCGAAGCCGGTCGCGAACACGATGGCGTCGAGGTCGTAGTCGTCGGTCGTCGTGCGGATCCCGGACGGCGTGATGGCCACGATCGGCGTCGCCCGTACGTCGACCAGCGTGACGTTGTCGCGGTTGTAGGTGGCGTAGTAGTCGGTGTCGAGGCACGGCCGCTTCGTCCCGAACGGGTGGTTCCGGGGCGACAGCCGCTCGGCGACTTCGGGATCGTCGACGATGTCCCGGATGCGGCTGCGCGCGTACTCGGCGGCGGTGTCGTTGGCCTCCTGGTCGATCAGGAGGTCGTTGAAGGCGGCGATCATCCCGTACAACGTGCCGGTGTCCCACGCCTTCTCGTACCGCGCCTGGCGCGCGTCGTCGTCGACGGCGAGCGCGGAGTGCTCGGGCATCGGCACGATGACGCCGGCGCGCGACGACCGCATCGCGTGGCGGATCTCCCGCGCCCGCTTCTTGCGGTCCGCGATCGCCTCCGCGTCGAGCAGTGCGTTCTTGGCCGGCATCGTGAAGTTCGGCGTCCGCTGGAACACGGTGAGGTGCTCGGCCTGCCGGGCGAGCTCCGGGATGGACTGGATGCCGGACGAGCCGGTGCCGATGACGCCCACACGCTGCCCGATGAAGTCGACGCCATCGTGCGGCCAGTGGCCGGTGTGGAAGATGTCGCCGGCGAAAGTATCGATGCCGTCGACTTCGGGTTGCTTCGCCTGGGAGAGGCAGCCGGTCGCCATGACGCAGAACTGCGCCGACACACGGTCACCCCGGTCGGTGCTGACGTGCCACCGCTGTGACGCGTCGTCCCACGTCGCAGCGGTCATGCGTGTCTCGAACTGGATGTCGCGGCGGAGGTCGAACCGGTCGGCGACGTGGTTCAGGTACCGCAGGATCTCGGGCTGGGTGGCGTAGCGCTCGGACCACGTCCACTCCTGCTCGAGCTCGGGCGAGAACGAGTAGCAGTAGTCCATCGACTCGACGTCGCACCGCGCACCCGGATAGCGATTCCACCACCACGTCCCGCCCACGTCGGCCGCCGCGTCGAAGCCCCGGATGGTCAGCCCGAGCTCGCGCAGCCGGTGGTGGGCGTACAGGCCGGCGAAGCCGGCGCCCACGACGACGGCGTCGACGTCAGCAGGAGCTCCGGTCATGCGGTGAGTCTCCCACGCATCACGACGTCACCCACACGAGGATCTCCGCGCCCGACGCCCCCGCCGTGAGCGCGAGCTCGCCCGCGCTCGACAGGCGCGCAGCGTCGCCGGCGCCGAGGACGCCCGTACCCTGGAGATCGGCGTCGCCGGCGGCGACGAACAGGTGCACGTGGGCGCCGTCCGGCACCGTGGTGAGTTCCCCTGGCCCGAGGCGCGCGCCCCAGAGCACCGCGTCGCGCTGGTGGATCGCAATCGCGCCGTCGTGCCCCTGACCCGACGCGATCGGCCGGAGGCCACCCTTGTCGAGCTCGGAGTTGATGTCGCGCTGCTCGTAGCTCGGCGGGATTCCTTCCCTGTCGGGGGGAATCCACATCTGGACGAAGTGAACCTCGTCGGCAGGGGACGGGTTCATCTCCGAATGCTCGATGCCCGTCCCGGCGCTCATCCGCTGCGCGAGACCCGGATAGAGCTCACCGTGGTTCCCCTCGGAGTCGCGGTGCTCCAAGCGGCCCGAGAGCACCCAGGTGACGATCTCCATGTCGCGGTGGAAGTGGGTCGGGAATCCCGACGCCGGCGAGACCCGGTCGTCGTTGTTCACGAGCAGCAGCCCGTGATGCGTGTTCGCAGGGTCGTAATGAGGGCCGAAGCTGAAGCTGTGCCAGCTGTCGAGCCAGCCGATCTTCGTGTGCGGACGGGTTCCGGCGCGGCGGACATCGACCGGGCTCATGTCTCGTATCTTTCTGCATGCCGCCTGATGATGTGATGATTGCCGGAACGGCAGAAGGGGACAAGGTGAGCGAGGTCTCGGAGCAACCCCGCGCACTGCGCTTCGCGATCATCGGCGCCGGGATGGC
>DATFVT010000363.1:0-7208 GCA_035260105.1 Acidimicrobiia bacterium | reverse complement strand
GCCACGAACCGGGCGAGCCTCCCGTCGTCACGCCCCCGTGAGCGGGGGTCACTCGGTGCCAGCGTCGCCCTCTTCATCGGCGTCGGCGACCGGCAGGTACGTGACCGTCATGAACTTGATCTGGCCCGCGCTCACCGAGACCGCGCCGACGTCCTCGAGGTCGACCGGCTCGTCGGTCTCCGCGGCGCGGTAGGTGATCGGCGCCGAGAGCGCGAGCTCCCGGTCCGCTGTCTCGTCCTCGTCGGAGTTGTACGTGAAGAGCTCACCGCCGAGATACGAACCGTCGTTCAGCTCACAACCCACATAGACGGTGGAGTCCGGGTACTGCTCGAAGAGGTCCCACCACGCTGACGTGAACGTGATGTCGTTGGCGAAGATCGGTGCGAATCTCGGCGGCCAGCGTCCCAGCACGAATCCGAACGCGCACGCCAACGCGAGAAGACCGAGGGCCCACCAGGCGACGTAGGCGAAGTTCGCGTCGAAGTAGTCCCGGCCTTCTCGCACCAGCCTGCCGACGTCGGGCGTGTGGTCGGGGTTGGTCGCCCGGAGCGCGGCGAACACCAGCAGTGCGGCGACATCGCAGAGGAAGCTCGTCAGGCCGAGCAGGACCGTCTCCCCGAACGTCGAACGCCGGCGTCTCGGGGTTCGCCGTTCGCGCTGCGCGGCGAAGACGAAGCCGGGCGCGAGCAGAAGGACGAAGAGGACGAGGCCCGCGAAGGTTGAGGGCACCCGCCTGTCTACTCGTGCCTATTGACTACCGCTGTTGACTTGTTGCCGGTCGCGGAGGTGGGCTCGGCTTCTCGTGGCTCTTCGGCGGGATCGCGGGCTGAGGCGGCCTGCGCTGACCACCCTGCTTCTTGCTGCTCTCGACTGGGCGTTCCATCGGTGACCTCCACCCACAACTGTAACGGGCGGAGCTATTGAGCCGTCGGGAACCACCGGTTGCGCACGGGGAACAGATAGCGGTCGGTGAGGTGGTTGAGGAAGCGACGCGCCTGGTCGAAGCGGGTCGCGAGGTCGCCGAGGAGCCGCGACATCGCCGTCACCGGTGTACCTTCCGCGGCGGCGCGGTACCACCGTGGTCCGAGCCATTCGAACAAACCCGCCGCGCCTCGCTCGCCGGCGAGGTCCTCGATCTCCGCCGGCGTCGGCGCCGATGCGCCGCCCATGCGCGGCAATGACCGGAGCAGGCGCTCCAGCTCGACGGGGTGCACGGAGCGGGCGGCCGAGTGGTCGGGGAACACGCCGGTGAGGAACAGGGCGAGGTCGCCGAGCCGCCGGTAGATGCCGGGGCGGTCGGGCTCGGGCACAGCGTCGAGCGCGGCGGCGAGTCGGGCCGCGTCGAGCTCGCTGAACCGCTGGCGCCGCCACCGGCCCCTGCGGTGGGTCCACACCGGCCCGCTCATCACCCGGGTGTACGACGCGAGGTGCTCGACGATGAAGTAACGGCGGTCGGGGTCCACGCCGAACTCCCGCAGCTGTCCGGCGTCGAAGACGGGGACGCGCAGCCGGGGCGTGATCCTCTCCTCGACGAACGCGGTCCGCCCGAGCTCGTCGACGGTGCGGTGGACGGCCACCGCGAACACGAGGAACGGCGATGCGTGCACGAGCAACTCGTCGTCGACCTCGGCCCCGAGCACCAGGTCGAAGGCGGCGGGGGAGCCGAGCGCCTCCTCGACCAGCTCCGGATGCGACCGGAGGTACGTCGATGCGTCCTCCGCCGGGGGCGAGTCGACCACCGGCCCGAGGATCGACAGGTCGGCCTCGGTCAGGTGATCCAGGTACGCAAGGCCCGGGTCCATCCGCCCAATATGCACCACCCGGCGAACAATCGGGACCATTCCGATGACATCCCGGTTCCGGCAGGTTCGCCGGGGCTAGCGTTCGACTCGTCGCGATGCAACAGACGATCCGGGCAGACGCCGGCGTCTACCACGGCGCCCGGCCCGAAGAGCAGCTCCAATCGGCGGCGACGTTCGTGTCGCCGCCCCATCCGTGGGGCGCGCTCGTCACCTCGTGCCTCGCCCTGTTCCTGATCGCGGTGAACACGACCGCCATCAACACCGCGGTCAGCGCCATCGCCGACGACCTCACGCTCACCTCGACGACCCTTGCCTGGGCGCTGAACGCCTACCTGCTCGCGGTCGCCGCGTTCGTCGTGCTCGGTGGGCAGCTCGGGGACGTCCTCGGGCGCAAACGCATCTTCGTGATCGGGATCGTCCTCTACATGGTGGCCGCGATCGTGGTCGCGAGCTCGGGGACCGCGTTCCAGCTCATCGGCGGGCGCGCGCTCCAGGGCATGGGCGCGGCGATCCTGATGCCCGCCACCATCGCGATCCTGCACGACGCCTTCCCCAAGGAGAAGCAGGGCCTCGTGCTCGGAATCTGGGGCGCCGTCGGCGGCGTCGCCTTCGCCGTGGGGCCCTTGATCGGCGGCATCTTCACCGACGCCATCAACTGGCGGTGGGTGTGGTGGAGCAACGTACCGGTCGCGATCCTCGTCCTGGTCCTCGCCCGCTCGATGTTGGGCGGCCTCCCCGGCGCGAAGAAAGGCGTGCGGTTCGACGTCGCGGGCATCGTGCTGCTTGCCCTCGGGCTGCTCACGGCGATCCTCGGGTTGCAGCAGGGGGCGCGCTGGGGCTGGGGATCGGCGTCCATCCTCGGGCTGTTCGCCGTCGCAGCGGTCTCGCTCACGGCATTCGTGTTCGTCGAGCTGCGGGTGAAGCAGCCGTTGGTGCACCTCCGACTCCTGCGCAACCGGATCTTCACCGCCGGGAACCTCGCCACGTTCGTCAACTCGTTCGCGCTCATCGGGCTGCTCTACTTCTTCAACCTGTACGCGCAGTCGTCGGTGCTGCTCGACTACTCCGCGCTGCTCGCCGGCATCGCGTTGCTGCCCTTCGGCATCGGGATCTTCGCGGCGTCGCTCGTGTCGGGACGGCTCGCCGACCGCATCGGCGCCCGGCTCCCCGTCGCCGTCGGGATCGTCCTCCAGGCCATCGGCTGCTTCCTCCTGTGGTTCAGCGACGTGTCGACCACCTACAGCGGACTGTGGTTGCCCACGCTCATCGCCGGCGCCGGAGTCGGCATGACGTTCTCGACCCCGTCCGCCTCCGGTCTGAGTGCCGTGCCACCCGAGGAGTGCGGCGAGGGGTCGGGAGTCATCAACATCTTCCGCTACCTCGGCGCCGCGCTCGTGATTGCAGTGGGGAGCCTCGTCTACACGAGCGTCGGGATCGCCGAGATGAACCGCCAGCTCGATGCCGCCGGCGTAGCCCGCGTGGAAGAGGGGCAACTCGACCAGGCGCTCACCGGCTCACCCAGCGCGATCACGGAGCAGGCGAACCAGCTGCACGGTCAGCAACGACAGGCGTTCATCGCCGGCGCCCAGCAGGGCACGGTCGACGGGTTCGACGCGTCCATGCTCTTCATCGCCGTCACCTCCGTCGGCGGGCTCGTGCTGTGGCTGGTGCTGATGAAGCCGAGCCGCCGCGGAGGCGGCGGCTTTGCTGACCGCCGGAGCAGGAGCCCGAGCGTGCGAGGGCGACAGGACTAGCGGTCAGTCGGCCTTTCCCCGCTTCTGCGCCTTCCGCGCCTTCTTGAACTCGCGGACCTGCGCCAGCGCCTCGGGCGAGCCCACGTCGGCGACGGAGCGCGGCGTGTCGTCCGAGAACGGCGCCGCCGCCTCCTCCCATCCCGGCGCCGCCTGACCCAGACGCTTGCCGAGGATGGCGAGGAAGATCTTCGACTTCTCTTCGCCGTATCCGGGCAGCTCCCGCAGCCGCCGGTAGATCTCGTGACCCGAGGGCGCGTCGCGCCAGATCGCACCGGCGTCACCGCCGTAGTGCTCGACGACGAACGCGCACAGCTCGTAGGTGCGCTTGCCCATCGAGCCGGGATAGCGGTGCATTGCCGGCTTGTCCCGGAAGATCGCCTCCACCTTGTCCGGGCCGAGCGCCGCGACCGTCTCGGCGTCGAGCGAGCCACCCAGACGCTCCTGCAACGTGAACGGGCCCCGGAACGCCCACCCCATCGGCACCTGCTGGTCGAGCAGCATCCCGATCAACAACGCCAGCGGGTTCTCGACGAGCAGCCGGTCGGCCGCGTCGTCCCCGGTGATCGGGATCGTGCCCGCCGTCATGGAGTCAGGCTACGCCTCGCATGATGCGTACCCGAAGCCCGCTGAGCGGGCTCCATGAACGCCTCACTCCTCGATCGTGATGGCGTGCTCGGGGCAGTTCTGCTCGCCGACGCGCGCCTTCTCCTCGAGCTCGGGAGGGACGTCCTCGTTTGGGATGAGGCAGTGGCCACGGTCGTCGGCGTCGAACACCTCCGGCGCCAAGGCGTAGCACCGGCCGTGACCGACGCACAGGTCGGTGTCGACCCGAACCTTCATCGCCCGGCCGGGGGAGTGAAGACGAGCGGCAGGTACTCGACGGCCCGGATGCCCACCGAGTACTTGGGCACCTCCCCCGGCTTGATCGCGTAGTCGGGGATGCGCTCGTGCAGCTGCTCGAGCGCGACCCGCAGCTCGAGGCGGGCGAGGTGTGAGCCGAGACAACGGTGCACGCCGCCGCCGAACGCGAGGTGGCGGTTGGCCGGGCGCTCGAAGTCGATGTCGGCCGGCTCGGGGAACCCGCGCTCGTCGATGTTCGCCGAGCCAAGCAGCACCGTGACCCTCTCGCCGCGCTCCAGCCGTTCCCCACTCACCTCGACATCCTTCGCCACCACGCGCGGCACACCCGGCACCGGGGTCTCCCATCGCAGGAGCTCCTCGATCGCACCCGGGATCTTCGACGGGTCGTCGACGAGACGCTGGCGCTGCTCGGGATGCTGCGCGAGGTACGACACCATGCACCCCACCGACGCCGTCACCGTGTCGAGCCCGGCGAGCAGGAACAGGTAGCAGATGTCGAGGATGTCCTCGCGCGAGAGGCGGTTCCCGTCGACCTCGGCTTCGAGGAACCCCGTCAGCATGTCGTCCTGTGGATCCCGCTCGCGCTCGTCGAGCACCTGGTTGAAGTACGCGTAGATGCGCTGGCCCGTCTCGGCTTGGATCCGAACGAACTCCTCTTCCGGGATCTGGGCGGCCTCGCCGTTCGGCCGGATGATGTTGTCCTTGAGCTCGAGGAACAGGTCGAGCTCGTCGAGCGGGAGACCGAGCAGCCGCAGGAACACGGTGCAGGGCAGCGGGATCGCGAACGCGTTGTTGAACTCGCACTCGCCGGTATCGATGAACTCGTCGATCAGCTCGTTGCTCAGCGCGCGCACGTCGGCTTCGAGCAGCGCGACCTGCTTCGGCGCGAACAGCGGGTCGAGCAGACGGCGGAACTTCACGTGGTCGGGCGGGTTGACCTGCAGGGGGATGAGCGGCCGCACGTTCCCGATGGAGACGGCTTCCATGTCCGACGAGAAGACGTCGGCGTTCCGCAACGCGAACTCGACGTCCTCGTGGCGGGCGATGATCGTCCCACCCAGCTCGACCTTGAGGACGGGCGAGTGCTCGCGCAGCATGTCGTACGTGGACTGCGGACCGGCGGGATTGAAGTCGAACTGCCCTTCGGGCATCTCCGGCGATTCGGACATCGCTTCCGCCTCGGACATGACGTCCCTCCCGGCTCGACGGCCGCGCCCCCCACCTGACGCCGCCGTCAGCATAGCCGGAGCGATACCGTTGAGTATCCAATCTCGCTGACCTCGGTGAGGTGGCCCATGGGCACGACCCGACCGCATCCCAGCCACGCCAACGTCGTCGTCCTCCGCCCGGGGCTGGTCGACGGGTGCCGGGACGTCGTCTCCCGGGCCGCCGGGCACTTCAACCAGGCGGTGGGCGAGCTCGACCGGGCGCTCGCCCGGGTCGGCGACCGGCTCGACGAGACCGTCCGCGCCGGGCAGGCCGCGGTCCGGGCCGGGAAGCTGGCCTACCGCCAGCAACGCCGGCAGGACCGCGTCCGCGGCCCGCTCGGTCTGGTGGCCGGCTACACGCCGTCGAACAACCGGTAGCCCTCGAGGTAGCCCATCTCGACCAGGTCGGCCCGCGGCGCGACGCGCGCCAGCTCGTCACGGATCGGCTTCGTCTCGATCGCGTTCGAGAACCCCGGGAGCCAGTCGTCGTGATGGCTCAGCACCACCCGTCGTGGGCGCAACAGGTCGGCTTCGCGCCCGACGAACCCGGCCAGTGACCCTTGCGCGGGCTCGCCGTCGACATTGCCGCGCCCGGCGGCGGCGAGGATCGCGACGTCAGGCCGAAGGTCGCGCAGGATGCCGGACCAGTGGCCGGACGTGTCCTGGTAGAAGAGCGACCCCGCTGGTGTCTCGAACAGGAACACCAGCGCGCCGCCGTCGCCGCGAGCGCCCTGGTAGCTCGCGCCGAGATGCGCTTGCACGTCCGTGTCGAGGGTGCCGAACCACTCGGCCAGTGCGCCGAACCGCGCCTGCTGCTCCTGGTAGGTCAGCCCGAGATCGCCGACGCACACCTCGTCGGCGTCGGTCATCTTCGTCTGCGACCAGACGCACGAGTGCTGGCTCGGGAACGCGGTCACGGTGACGTCGGGCGCGAGCTGCACGCGCTCTCCGCCCGCTATCGGCAGCAGCTGCTCGACCGGGACTCCCGCCTGCTCCATGACGCGCGCGGTTTCGTACGACCCGAGGATCCGCGCTCCCGTGTTGCGCGCGATGGTCTCCGCGCCCCACAGGTGGTCGAAGTGCGAGTGGCCGACGACGACCCAGTCGGCGCGATCGACGTCCGCGGTCGTGAGCCCGACGCGCGGCGCTGCCGGCACGCGGTCGATGTACGCGTCGAGGAAGACGACGAGGTCACCGACGGTGAGGCGGAACGTCGCACACCCCAGCCAGTCGAGGGTCGGCACCGACACGGCGGTCAGGCGGGTGGTGGACCGCTCCGGAGGACGGTCCCGGCCAGCTCGCCCGTGGCCTCGCCGCCGCGCACGAACACACGCCCGTTCACGATCGTGGCGTCGTACCCGTCGCCGCGTTGCACGAACCGGCCGGCGCCGCCGGGGAAGTCGTGCACGTATTCGGGCAGCGGGAGATGAAGACCTTCGAGATCGAGCACGTTGAGGTCGGCGTAGGCGCCTTCCCGGATCACACCCCGGTCGGCGATGCCGAACACGCCGGCAGTGTCCGAGGTGAGGCGGCGGATCCCGTCCTCGAGCGTGAACTCGCCCCGGTCGCGGACCCAGTGCGAC
>DATFVT010000362.1:0-3686 GCA_035260105.1 Acidimicrobiia bacterium | reverse complement strand
GCCAGTCGAATGCAGCCCGAATGTTGTCGAGCTCCGTGAGCAGTGTGTCGTACGCGGCGTCCTGCCGTGGACCGCGCACATCATCGGCAAGGTCTTCGACGAGACGGGTGAAGTGCGCGGCATGCCGGGTCCGAACGGCGGTCTCTTCGCCGCTGCTGCCGAGGCGCTCGTGTGCGTACTGTCGCAGCGACTCGAGCATCTGGTACCGGGTCGTCTTTTCCGCATTTTCCGCAACCACCATGGACTTCCGGACGAGGCCGGTCAGGCCATCTACCACGGCCGAATCGTCGAGTCCGCCACCTGCGGCGACAGATCGCGCTGATGTGATCGTCCAACCCCCGGCGCAGACCGACAGGCGGGAGAACAGAGTCCGCTCGTTTTTCTCAAGGAGCTGGTGCGACCAGTCGATGGTGCTTCGCAACGTCTGGTGCCGGCCCGCATTCTCGCGGTCGACGCCCAAGAGCTGAAGCCGGTGCTCGAGGTGGCGCACGATCTCTTCTGGCGTCATGGAGTCGGTTCGGACGGCGGCAAGCTCGAGCGCCAGCGGGATGCCATCGAGGCGGCGGCAGAGCTCAGCTACGTCGGCCTGGTTCTCGGGGGTCAGTCCGAAACTCGCCGTCGCGGCGCCGGCGCGCTCGACGAACAGCTGCACGGCCGCGCACCCTGCGAGCCGGTCAGCATCCGAATCGTCGCCAGGCGCGGGCACCTCGAGCACCGGTACCCGGACGACCTGCTCGTAGGGCAGCCCCAATGGCTCGCGGCTAGTCCCGAGGACGTGGAGGCGCGGTGCGGCTTTGAGAAGGGTATCTACGAGCCGCGCTACGGCGTCGGTGACGTGTTCGCAGTTGTCGACGACGAGAAGGAGGGACTGGTCGGCAAGGTACTCAGCGATCATGTCCACTACGGGCTGGCCGCCTCGTTCGCGAAGCCCGAGTGTGGCGGCGACCGTTCCAGGCACGAGGTCCGGGTCGCCAATTGGAGCGAGCTCGACGAGCCAGGCGCCGTCGGCGAATCGCGCCACGAGGTCAGCTGCCGCCTGCACGGCCATGCGCGTCTTTCCCACGCCACCCACCCCGGTGAGCGTTACGAGCCGGGACGACTGCAGCAGCTTCCGGGTTGCCCGTAGGTCGTCGTTGCGGCCGACGAGGCTCGTCAAAGCCGCGGGCATGTTGTGGCGGGGACGCTCCGGCGGCGATCGCGGCGGCGCGTCGAGGCTTGGGTCCTGGACCAGCACCGCTTGCTCGAGCGCCCGCAACGCGGGCGACGGCTCGATGCCCAGCTCCTCGGTGAGGGTGCGACGCGCGTCCTGGAAGGCACGGAGTGCTTCGGCCTGCCGCCCGCATCGGTACCGAGCCACGATGAGCTGCTCCCAGCGGTGCTCACGGAGCGGCTCGTCGTCCACCGAACGTGCGAGCGAATCGACGATGAGCTCGTGTTGCCCCAACGCGAGTTGGATGTCAGCCCAGAGCTCGTCCGCCCGTCGATGCAGCTCCTCGATTCGCGCTGCGTCTCCGCGCAGCCAAGGCTCGTCGGCGAAGTCCCCCCAAGGTCGACCCCGCCAGGCGGCTCGTGCCGACGCGATCACGCCTCGAGCTCGCTCCGGCTCGGCGACCACCAGTTGCTCGGCTTCGTGTACCCGCTGCTCGAAGTCGTTGGCGTCGACGCGGGCCCTGTCGATCTCGAGCGCGTACCCGTCGTCCGTTGTCCGAAGAACGGAGGAGGCCACGTCTCGACGCTCAGGCTCGAGGGCGCGCCGCACGTTGCTCACGTGAACCTGGAGCGCGGTCGTCGCCGTGGCGGGCGGATGGCCATCCCACAGACGCTCGATGAGCGTGTCCCGACGAACACCGTGGGGTGCGTCGAGCAGGACCGCGGCCAGCAGCCTCTGCGACATCCGTCCTCGGAGCACGACAGGTGCACCGTCGCGGAAGACCCGGAGCCCTCCGAGAATCTCGTAGCGCATCGCGGCTCCCCACCCCCAGGTCCGCCGGCGAGTTTAGGGATCTCTTTAGCGCCGGCGGGAGAGCCTTCGGACCCTTGGGGCGCCAGGCATCGGCCTGGTCGCGGGAAACTCGCGCCCACCCGGGACGTCGTTGCGACCGCGCCGGGGATGGTCGCGGAGATCGCTATCCCTCACCGGACAATGCCGACAAACGGGCCCGCAGAGAGGGCAATCTTCGCCTGGCCCGTTCGGATCGACCCTTGTCGCCGTCACGGCGTGTCTTCGTTGTGTCCGGCGGTTGGCGTCCGACGGAGATCTCCGAACGCCGTCCTGACGCCACATACAGAAGACGGGAGGCTCCGGTCCAGGCCTCCCGTCTCCCGTGTTGCTTCGTCCCCGAGGGGACCGGTCGAGCTTCCACCTCGGAGCACCCGGAAAGCGGTCTCTCGTTCCGATCTCCGCTTCCCTGCCGCCGGGTGCTACGTATCAGCGGGGGCCACCCGACCGCACGGCGAGTATCCGGCGCTCCGGTTAAGGCTCGCTAAAGGCGCGTGTCGTCGAACGGCGCGCACTGCATCTGACGCCCCATCAGACCGGCGTCAGGACGTCAGCTACGGTCACCTGCCGTGGCGACCGCCGCCGACCGACCGGCCACGACGGCAGAGCTCCTACGCGACGTGGCCGCCGCGCATCCCGACCGCGAGGCCTACGTGCACGGCCAGAAGCGGGTCACGTATGCGTGGCTCGACGGGGCGGCCGACGGGTTCGCGGCCACGCTGATCGACGCCGGCGTCGCCCCTGGTGACGTCGTGTGCCTGCTGCTCCCGTCGTCGATCAAGTTCGCGACGTGCTATCTCGGCGCCCTGCGGGCCGGCGCGATCACGTCGGCGCTGAACCTGCGGCTCGGGCCGGGCGAGACGGCGAGCATCCTCGACCGCACGCAACCGGCCGTCACCGTCGTCGGCGACGGCGTCGAGCTCCCCGACGGCGTCGACCCCGGCCGCACGCTGCACGTCTCCGAGCTCGGTCACGCGTTCGCGACCGAGCCGGCTCGCTCGTTGCCCGCGCTGACGGCCGCCGACCCGGCGTGCGTCGTGTGGACGAGCGGCACCACCGGCCAGCCGAAGGGCGCGACGTACGACCACGAGGCGATGGCGGTCATCTCCCGCAACATCGGCGAGCTGACCCGTCCCGGCGACCGGCGCCTGGTGGCCCTGCCCTTCGCGCACGTCGGCTACATGACGCGCATGTGGGACGAGCTCGCCAATGGCACCACGCTCGTGATCGTCGGCGAGCCGTGGTCGGCGGAGGAGACGCTGCGCCTGATCCGCGACGAGGGCATCACGATGGCGACGGGTGTGCCGACGCAGTGGTCGCTCGTCCTGTGCCATCCCGACATCGAGCACACCGACTTCTCCCGCCTGCGTGTCGCCGCGCTCGGCGGGGCGGCGATCGCGCCCGAGCTCGTCCGTCAGATGCGCAAGGTCCTCGAGTGCCCGGTCATCACGCGCTACACGAGCACCGAGGCCGGGGTCTGCACGAGCACGCTGGTTGGCGACGACGACGAGGTCGTGGCCACGACCGTCGGAAGGCCCGCGCCCGCGGTCGACCTGTGCATCGTCGACTCGGCCGGCGGCGGCAAAGAATTACCGGCAGGCGAGGTCGGCGAGGTCTGGTGCCGATCCCCGGCGATGATGCGCGGGTACTGGCACGACCCGGTCCGCACGGCCGAGGTGATCGACGA
>DATFVT010000361.1:0-5622 GCA_035260105.1 Acidimicrobiia bacterium | reverse complement strand
GTCGCCGCGTTGGTCGCCGAGTAGCTGTCCGGCGCCGGGTACCAGACGATGTTGTACGTGTCGTCGCTGCGGGCCAGGAACGAGCGGCCGTCGCCCTGGACGTAGTTCACGGCCGGGTCGTCGGCGAGATGCCCGGCGTAGCCCGCGAACTCGTCCGTGACGAGCGAGTGGGTGACGGGGTTGAGCTCGACGGCGTCGACGTGCTTGGCGTCGAAGTAGAGCGACGCCAGGACCTCGTGGCCGCCGGCCGCACCGACGATCAACACGTCGTCCGGCGACGCGCCGCCGACCACGAACGGCAGCGCGCGCGGGTCCGTGTCGAAAGCGAACTTGCCGAGGCTGTCCCGGTGCCCGTCCCACCGCTGGATGACCGAGCCGACGAGCCCGTCGTGGTAGAGGAGGCGGCGATCGGGCCCGATGTCGACCACGTCGACACGGAAGATGGGGCTCCACGACGAGAACCGGGTCGCGTTCTCGTCGAACTCGCCCTTGAACGTGTCGGCGCGCTGCTGCGGGAGGACGCCGGGACGAACGACGCACACGGCGAGGACCGCCGCGAGGGCGACGCCGATCGGGAGCAGGACACGCGAACGCCCGCGCGCGGCGAGGCGCACACCGGCGAGGGCGAGGACGAGACCGGCGAGGAAGATCGTGGCCGGCGGGCCGATCCACCCGATGAGCGACACGACGACCGCGCACGCGATGCCCGCCCCGACGAGGTCGGCGAAGTACAGCCGCCCGATCCGGTCGGACTCACGGCTGAACAGCGTCGCGATCATCACTCCGACGGCGATGAAGGACGCGAACAACGCCAGGCAGATGCCGAGCAGGTAGGCAAGGTTCTTGAACGAGGACAGCGACCCGTAGTCCCAGATGGCGAGCGTGTCGGTCCGGACCGTGGCGACGATCAGGTAGCCGACCCCGACGCTCGCCGCACCGAGGAGAAGCCCCCAGCGGAGGATCGCTTCCGTCTCTGATCGACGGATGCGACGCGAGATCGCCACGACGACGCCACCGCAGCCGATGCCCAGCAGCGCGAGGCCGATGACGAGGTACGTGTAGTAGTAGAAGAGCTTGAACGAGATGACGCGCGTGTAACTGATCTCGAGCAGCAGTGCCGCGAAGCTGACGAGCAGGATCTCGAGGCCGTAGCTCCGGCGCGGTGAGTCGGCGCGTCGGGAGGGCGAGCTCGGGACCGAGGTGGATTCGGCGATCCGGGGGAGGCTACTTGGTCGCCATCGCGGCGATGCCGGCGACCATGACGACGAACCCGATCACGAGGTACAGGGCCGTCCGGGTGACCGGCGCCTGGGGCAGAGTGTCGCGATCCCGCGTACCACCGGCCTTCGACCGGGCCGGGCTGCCCGAGCGGCCCCGCGCCCCGGCGCGTTCCGACGCGTGGCGCCGGTCGGAGCGCCGGCGGATCAGCGCGATCAGGTTGCCGATGAACAGCGCGGCACCGACGGCGGTGACGAGCTCGCGCAGCACGTCGTCGTAGAAGCTCACGTCGCGATCGTATGCGTCGAGGTGTGGAGCAGCGGATCGGGCTTCAGACGCCGGGCTTCCAAACCATGAGGAACAGGATCAGCACGAGGATCACATTGAGCGTCGCGCCGGTGACACCGACACGCCGACCCCGCTCCTCGAGCTCGGCGACCTGGGGCGGGGGGCCACCGGAAGCAGCGCCGGGCGGCGGTCCGCCGTCAGAGAGCTCCCGCATCAGGCCTTGCATCCGGCGCACGTTCGGGCGCAGCACGCCGTGAGAGAGCCCGAGCCCGATGATGTACAGGCCCATCGAACCCCAGATCCAGAACTGTTCGAACTTCCAGGCCTCGCTGCTCAGGAGGACCAGCAGCACACCGAACACGAAGACGGCGTAGATGAAGTAGGTCCCGACCTCGGACACGAGGAAGTTCGCTTCCGAGATCGCGAGGCCCTCACGCCCCTTCCGAGCCCGCGCCTGCTGCCCATAGATCGCGTTCAGGAAGACCGCGCCGAAGCCGACGATCGCGGAGAGGAGGTGCAGCACGAGGACGAACTTGTACGTCCCGCTGGTGATGTCGGCAGTGACGAGCATGCGCGCCCCCTGGCGTCGAGTCGACGCGGAGCCTAGGTCCCCCGCCGCCGTGGCTGTGGTACAACGCGGCCCGTGCGGCTGATCGTGGCGCAGTGCTCGGTCGAGTACGAGGGCCGGCTCGGCGCCCGGCTGCCGCCGGCGCAACGGCTGATCCTGCTGAAGGCGGACGGCTCGATCGCCGTGCACGCCGACAGCAAGGCGTACAAACCGCTGAACTGGATGAACCCGCCGTGCACGATCCGCGAGTCGGCCCGCGAGATCGTGGCGACGACCCCCGGCGGTGAACGGCTCGCGATCACGTTGCACGAGGTGCTGCTCGACCACGACGTCGTGCTCGGCGAGGACCCGGGGCTCGCCAAGGACGGCGTCGAGGCGGAGCTCCAGGAGCTGATCGCCGCGCGTGTGCAGGCGCTCCGGGACGACCTGCGAGTCGTACGGCGCGAGTACCCGACCGACATCGGGCCGGTGGACCTGCTGTGCCGCGACGGCGACGGCCGCGCCGTCGCGGTCGAGGTGAAGCGCATCGGTGAGATCGCCGGGGTCGAGCAGCTGCTCCGCTACCGGGAACGGCTCGATCGGGACGCGACGCTCGCCCCGACCAGCGGCTTGCTCGTCGCGACGCGCATCAAGCCGCAGGCCCGTGTCTTCGCCGAGAGCCGGGGTGTCGAGTGCATCGAAGTCGACCTCGACCGGCTCCGCGCCGACGCGCCGCCCGATCTGAAGCTCTTCTAGCCCGGTCCGCCCCGTCGCTCGTCGAAGCGCGGACGGCGCTTCTCGAGGAACGCCGCGAAGCCCTCCTGCGCGTCGGGCGACTGGCTCGACTCCGCCATCACGTCGAGCGCGTGCTCGTACGCCGCGCGCTGGTCGAGCCCGATCTGGGCGTAAAACGTCCGCTTGCCCAGCGCCTTCGACGCGCGGCTGCCGCGCGTGGCTCGGCGCAGGAGGCTCACCGTCGCCTCGTCGAGCTCCTCGCCGGGGACGACACGGTTCACGAGACCCCAGTCGAGCGCGGTACGGGCGTCGATCGTGTCGCCGGTCAGGCCGAGCTCGAGCGCCCGTTTCCGGGAGACGTTGCGCGCCACCGGCACCAGCGGCGTGTGGCAGAACCAACCGCCCTTGCCTCCGGGCGTCGCGAAGCCGGCATCCTCGGACGCAACGGCGAGGTCGGCGGTGGCGACGAGCTGACAGCCGGCCGCGGTCGCCAGACCGTGCACCCGCGCCACCACCGGCTGCGGAATCCCCTGCATCGTGAGCATCAGCTCGGTGCACGTGTCGAGCAGCCGACGAACCGTGGCCGGATCGGCGTCGGAAAGGTCGCGGAAGTCGTGGCCGGACGAGAACACCGGGCCGTTCGCCGCGAGGATCACACCGCGGGCGTCGCTGTCGCCGGCGGCGCGGAACGCCTCCGCCAGATCGCCCAGGAGGTCGAGCGACAGGGCGTTGCGCCGCTCGGGTCGGTTCATCGTGATCGTCGTGAAGTCGCCTTCGGCTTTCACGAGCACGGACTCGGAGCTCACGGCCACCCCCTCGGACGTCGATCGAGGGTACCGCCTTCACGAAATGCTGACCTTGCCGCGGCACACGTTTCGCACGAGCGGGTCATCATGGGCCGCGATCGCGGAGGTGCCATGCGGCGAGCGACCACCATCATCGTCATTCGCAGCGTCATCGCGGCGTTGCTCGCCGCGCTCGCCGTGGCCAACTTCGTGACGGGGCGGGTTCTCTTCGCCGTGCTCTTCGCCGCGCTCGCGGTCACGAACGTGGTCATGACGGTCTACATCGCCCGCCAGCGGGTTCGATTCGCCGGCCGCTTCCGCGGGTTCGCGGGCCGCGCTGATCGTTGACGCTCGCTAGTCGCGAGCCATGTTGTCGAACTTCGTGAACCGCTCGTTGAAGGCGAGCCGCGCCACGCCGGTCGGCCCGTTGCGGTGCTTCGACACGAGGATCTCGGCCTGCCCCCGCTGGTCGGATTCGGGGTTGTACACCTCGTCCCGGTAGATGAAGCAGACGACGTCGGCGTCCTGCTCGAGGCCGCCCGACTCCCTGAGGTCGGCGAGCATCGGGCGCTTGTCCTGGCGGTACTCGAGCTGGCGGTTCAGCTGGGAGAGCGCCATCACGGGGCAATCGAGCTCTCGGGCGAGGATCTTCAGGCCGCGGGACAGCTCGGCCACCTCGACCTGACGGTTCTCGGTCGGGCGGGTGCCGGTCGAGCTCATGAGCTGGATGTAGTCGACCACGATCAGGCCGAGGTCACCGTGACGGGCGCGCACCCGGCGGGCCTTGGCCCGCATCTCCATCACCGTGCAGTGCGGGTTGTCGTCGATGAAGAGGGGCGCCTCGGCGAGCCGTCCCACGGCGTGGCTCAGCCGCGACCAGTCCGACTCGGGGATGTTGCCGGTCCACAGCCGCTTGGCCTCGACGCGGCCTTCCGCCGCGAGCAGCCGCTTCGTGAGCTCGAGGTTGCCCATCTCCATCGAGAAGAACATCACCGGCCGTTGGACCGAGACGGCGACGTTGGCGGCTGCACCCAACGCGAACGACGTGTTGTGCACGAACATGTCGCCGGCAACGAAGTTGTGGACGTGCGGGACCGTGAGGTCGTACACCTGCTCGTCGCCGTCGTAGACGATCGACGCGATCTCGTCCCACCAGATGTCGGACGTGGCGAGGATCTCGAGATCGCGGGCGTCGAGCACGTCCGCCAGGAGAGAGAGCGTCTCGCGCTGTGGTGAGCGCGCGCCGACGTGCCAGTTGTAGTTCGCCGGCTTCCCCGCCGCCTCCGACACCGACCGCCACGTGCGATCGCCCTTGGCCTTGAGGATCAGGCCCCAGAACGTCGCCGGGATCGTGTCGAGGTTCGAGTTGCGATCGCGGGCCTCGAGCGCGTCGAGGACGTCCGCGACGGCGTGCTCCTTGCCGAGGATCCCGATCTCGGCGGCGAAGCGCCGGATCGAGTCGGGATGGCTCACCTCGATCTGCCACGAGGGGAAGCCGCGTCCGTTGTACAGCGCCGTCCGGTGGCGGAGCTGGGAGGCCACTCCGAACCGGAGCAGCAGGTGCTGGACGCCCCGCGCCAGCCGTTCGGACCTCGATCCGAGCCCGATCGACGCCTGGCCGCCCTTGTGCACGGACGCGAAGCCGCTGGTCGCGAACAAGCGGTTCAGGAACAGGGCGAGCTGCCGGCGTGGCAGCCTGCACACGGCTTCGGGGATGTGCCCGGAGCGTGACTCCTGCTTCCAGAGCCCGTGCCGGCGGAGCAGGGTGGTGACCGGGCTCGGGCGCCCGAGCGGAGCGCACAGCCGGTGCTCGGTCGACGACGCGTGCCTGACCGTGACGCCGAGCTTGCCGGCGCAGCGCTTCAGCTCGAGCAGCACCGACGGCGAGCCGGTCGTCATCACCGGCGAGCCGTCGGCGAGGCAGCCGCTGCCGACGAGGAACGCGAGCATGACCACCTCGGCCTCGGGCTGCTGGTCGTCCCCGAAGACGTCGATGGACCGCGGCACGGCGACCCGGTCGCCGACGCAGACGTCGGCGAGGGGCTTCCA
>DATFVT010000360.1:0-3385 GCA_035260105.1 Acidimicrobiia bacterium | reverse complement strand
GCCCTCGACGGGGATGTCGCTCTCGGCGAGGCGCTCGGCGAAGTAGGTCGCCTCCTCGATCGCGTCGCGGCGAGGCGAGCTGACCACCACGAAGCTGCTCGCCGGCTCGGCGAGCAACGCCAGCACGGCCGTCGCCCGGTTGCGGAACCCCTCCTCCATCCCCTCGAAGGCACGGAAGAACGCGACGACGTCGTCGATGACCTCGGTGCCGACCACCTTGGACACGGTGCGCAGGAACCGTTGCACGGCCGCGCTCGCGACCCGGAGGTACGCCCTCGTCGGCATCATCAGCAGCCGGAAGATCCGGTTGTCGAGCAGTCGCGTGAGCCGGCGGGGCGCGTCGAGAAAGTCGAGGGCATGGCGGGTCGGCGGCGTGTCCACGACGATGAGGTCGTAGCCGCCCTGCTCGTGCAGCTCGTACAGCTTCTCCATCGCCATGTATTCCTGTGTTCCCGACAAGGCCGTCGACACGTTGCGGTAGAAGCGGTTGCTCAGGATCCGGTCGGTCTGGTCGTCGTCCTCCGCGTACGTCGCGACCAGCTGGTCGAACGTCGACTTCGTGTCCAGCATGAGCGCGGAGAGACGCCCCCCGGCCGGCGCCGCTCCCTGAGGGTCCCACCGGCGCCGGTCGATCTCGTGCGGCGTGTTGGAGAGCTCCTCGAGCCCGAGCGTGTTGGCGAGGCGCTTCGCCGGGTCGATCGTGACGACGACGGAGTTGCGGCCCCGGTGTGCCCCTTCGGCCGCGAACACCGCAGCCACCGTCGTCTTCCCGACGCCGCCGGTGCCGCAGCACACGACGATGTGACGCTCGCGGACGATGTCGTCGAACGTGGCGCCGTTGCTCATCGAACGGTCACACGACCCCACGACGACTCGGGGAGCGCCTCGACCTGGGCCGCGAACGTGGCCGCCAGGACGCCGATCTCGGGTGGCCCGAGCTCGGCGGTGAACAGGAACGGCAGGCGCACCTGCGGCAGCGGGAGCCGGGCCGCCAAGCGGTCCGCCTGCTGTTGCTGGAGCGCGTAGCGCTCGCGCCGGAACTCGGCCGCGGCGACGAGGTCGGTCGCTTCGCGGGGCGAGACGAACACGCCGATCTCGTCGGCCAGCCGTTGCACCTCGTCGGCCGACGCCGCCGCGCCGGGCTCGGGATAGCAGGCGTTCACGACGACCGGCCCCAACTGCACGCCGATGCGGTCCTCGAGCTGGAAGGCGGTGTCGACGAGCTCGTTCACGGGAGTCTCCTCGGGAACGGTCACGAGGAGCACCTGGCAGCGCGCCGGGTCGGAGAGCATCTCGATGACGTCGGTCGACTGCTTGCTGATGGGCCCGACGCGCACGGCGTCGCCGAGACCGCGGGGCGACATGAGGAACGTGATGGCGTGTCCCGCCGCCGGGGCGTCGATGATGATGACGTCGGCGGCGCGGTCCAGCTCGAGCGCCTTGACCTTGCCCAGCACGAGGATGTCCTTCATGCCGGGGACGGCCGAGGACACGACCTCGAGCGCGCCCGAGCGGACGAGGCGCTTCGAGATCCGGCTCAGGCCGTGGGTCTGCAGGTAGTCGACGAGCGCCTCGTCGGGGGTGAGCGTCCGCCCCCGCACCCCGCGTGCGAGCTCCGTCTCGTCGTATCCGAGCGGCGGGCGCCCGAAGCAGGCGGCGAGCCCCGATTTGCCCTCGACCTCGACGATCAGCACGCTCAGTCCCGCGCCGGCGGCGGTGGCGGCGAGGGTCGCGGTCACCGTCGTCTTTCCGACGCCACCCTTGCCCGCCACGATGAAGACGCGAGCGGAGGAGCAGAAACGCGCCAGGTCCATGCGCATCCAGCCTAGAACCGCTCAGAAGCGGACATTCGTCCGTCGCCTTCTCGTCCTCGTGTGCCTCGCCACCGCGGCGGCGATCCTGCTCGCCGACGTCGCAGCGGCCCGTCCGGAGCAGCGCGCCCCGCGCCGCAACGGCATCGACGTGGTGAAGGTCGACGGACTCGTCGACCCCCCCACGGCATCACTCGTGCGCGACGCGATCAGCCGGGCGAATCGTCAGCGTTCCACGATGATCGTGCTGCAGCTCGACTCGGGCGGTTCCGTCGACGTCGACATCCAGCCGCTGCTGCGCGACGTCCAGCGGTCACGAGTTCCCGTCGTCGTGTGGGTCGGCCCGTCCGGGGCCAAGGCGAAGGGCGCGGCCACGCTGCTCGCGCAGGCGGCCCCGGTGCTGTCGGTGTCGTCGGGCTCGAGCATCGGCGCCGCCGACCCCGTCCGGCTCGACGAGCCCGGCGCCACGAGCCGGCGCGCGGTCGGCGATCGGCTGGCGGCCCTCGCGGCCCGGTGGGGGCGCGACGCAGCGGGTGCGCGGCGGCTGGCGGGCGAGAAGCTCTCGGCCGACGCGGCCCACGATGCCGCCGCCATCAACACCGTCGAGCCAACGGTCGGCGAGTTGATCGTCTCGCTCGACGGCCGGGCCGTCCCGACCGCCGTGGGGCCGAAGCTCCTGTCGACGGCGACGGTCGTCGGCGAGGGCCTCGGCCGCCGGCGCCAGCCGAACCAGGAGGTGCGCTTCGGCCGCCTCGACATCGGCAACCAACTGCTGCACACGCTGATCAGCCCGTCCATCGCGTACCTGTTGTTCGTAGCGGGGCTGGCGCTGATGGTGTTCGAGTTCTACACGTGCGGCATCGGGCTGGCGGGCCTCGCCGGTGCCGCCGCGCTGATCGGCGCGCTCGTCGGCTTCTCGCACCTGCCGGTGGCGTGGTGGGCGGCCGGACTCCTCATGCTGGCCGTGTTCGGATTCGCGGTCGACGTGCAAGCGGGCGGGCTCGGCGCGTGGACGTTCATCGGGGGCGGTGCGCTGGTGGCGGGGTCGCTGACCCTGTACGGCGGCGACGCGCGCCTGAACCCGCCGTGGTGGGTGCTCGCCATCGTCATCGTCGGCACGGCGCTGTTCATGCTAGGCGCCATGACCGCGGTGGTGCGCTCGCGCTTCTCGACGCCGACCGTCGGGCGCGAGGGGATGGTGGGCGAGGAAGGACGGGCGGAGGTCGACGTGGCGCCCGACGGCGTCGTGGTCATCCAGGGAGCGCGGTGGCGGGCGCGCACCAACCGCGCCACGCCGATCGGAGCCGGCGACGCGGTCCGGGTGGTCGCCGTCGAGGGGCTCGTGCTCGAGGTCGAGCCGGAGGAGGGTGGCGCCCGCGACTACCGAGACCGGGGCCGGCGGCGTGCCGCCCGGCGGGAGCGGTCGTAGCGGAGATACTGCGCAATTCGGGTCTTGTCGAGTCCAGGGCAGGGGGATACCGTCGCCGCGCCTGATCGACCGGGAGGGGGCCCGTGGCGATCCAGATGACGGAGCGGACCTGGCAGCTGCGGGCGGCATGCCGCGGCCCCGAGTC
>DATFVT010000359.1:0-2228 GCA_035260105.1 Acidimicrobiia bacterium | reverse complement strand
GGTCGAGCTCCCGGTCGACGCCGTCGAGCGTGGTGATGTGCTCGCCGGGACGGGCGAGCCGGACGAGGATCCCGCGTCCTTCGAGCCGGTCGAGGTCGAAGGCGTGGAGCGGCTGGTTGCGCTCGAGCAGCACGTAGTTGGTGACGTCGACGACGTTGCTGATCGGCCGCATGCCCGCCTTGGCGAGCCGCTGCGCCATCCACGGCGGCGACCCACCCATCGTCACGCGCGCCACGCGGCCGAGATAGCGGGGACAGCGTTCCGGGGCGTCGATGCGGACCGTGATGTCGGAAGTGACGCCGGGGTCGATCGGCGCACTCGGCTCGGGAACATCGAGAGGCAGGCCGAAGTGGGCAGCGAGCTCCCGGGCCACCCCGACGATGCACATGGCGTCGGGACGGTTTGGCGTGATCGCGAGGTCGAAGATCACGTCGTCGAGGCCGAGCAGGTCGCGCACGTCGGCGCCCGGAACGGTGGCGTCGTCGAGATGGACGATCCCCTCGTGGTCGTCGCCGAGACCGAGCTCGTCCGGGGCGAGGAGCATCCCGTCCGACTCGACGCCCCTGATCCTCCGGCGCTCGAGGACACCGAACGGCTCGGGGAGGTGCGCGCCGGCGGGCGCGAACGGCACGACGTCGCCGGCGGCGACGTTGCGGGCGCCGCAGACGACCCGTGTCGACCCGTTCCCGAAATCGACGTCGACGAGCGTCAGCTTGTCGGCGTTCGGGTGCTCGACGACCTCCAGCACCCGCGCCGCCACGACGCCGCGAACGTCGCGACCCGGCTCTTCGACGCCTTCCACCTCGAGGCCGACCTGGTTGAGGGCGGCGACGATCTCCTCGGTCGACGCGTCGACCGGCGTGAAGTCCCGGATCCAAGTGAGGGGAGCTCTCATCAGTACTGCGCGAGGAAGCGCACGTCGCCTTCGAAGAACGTCCGAATCTCGTCGATGCCGTACCGGATCATCGCGATCCGCTCGAGGCCGAAGCCGAACGCAAAGCCCTGCCACTCCTCCGCGTCGTACCCGACGGCTTCGAACACGTTCGGGTCGACCATGCCGCAGCCGCCGAGCTCGATCCAGCCTGTCTGCGAACAGACGCGACACCCTGCGCCGTGGCAGAAGATGCAGCTCACGGCCAGCTCGGCCGACGGCTCGGTGTACGGGAAGTAGTCGGAGCGGAAGCGCGTGCGAACCGTCTCGTCGTCGAACAACTGCTTCACGAACGCCTCGATCGTGCCGAAGAGGTCGGCGAGGGTGAGACCGTGGTCGACCGCGAGGCACTCCATCTGGTGGAACACCGGTGAGTTCCTCGGTCCCGGAGTCTCGTTGCGGTACGTGCGCCCGGGGACGATCACGTAGATCGGCGGGTCGTTCGCTTCCATCGTCCGGATCTGGACCGGCGAGGTGTGCGTCCGCAGCATGACCTGCTCCTCGCCGCCGAGCTTCACGTACAACGTGTCCTGCATGGAACGCGCCGGGTGCGCGGGCGGGATGTTCAACGCCTCGAAGTTGTGCCAGTCGTCTTCGACCTCCGGGCCCTCGGCGACCCGGTACCCGAGACCGGTGAAGATGTCCTCGAGCTCGCGCTGGACCTGGGTGACCAGGTGCAGGTGCCCGCGCCCGAGGCCGTGGCCGCCGGCGGTGAGGTCGAGCTGCTCACCTCGCGCGTGCGCTCCTGCGCCGGCGGCAGCGAGCGCATCACGCCGGCGCGCGACTGCGTCGGCGACCGCGGTCTTGTAGTCGGAGACGGCCTTGCCGGCGGCACGCCGGTCGTCAGGCGGCAGCGTCTTGATCGCCTCGGTCACCTGCGCCGCCGGTGACCGCCGACCGACGTGCCGCCGCTCGATCTCGGCGAGCTGGTCGGGCCCGGATGCCGTCTCGACCTCGGCGACGGCCTCCGAGTGCCCCGCGTCCAGCAGCTGCTGCGCTTCGGCCAGGTTCACGGCTCCGCCCGCCGTTGGCGTGCCGCCTCGAACGCGAGCACGGTGCCGGCCATGCCCACGTTCAGCGACTCGGCCGGCGGGTCGACCGGGATGCTGACGTTCCCGTCGACGTGTGACGCGACGTCGGCTGAGAGTCCGGAGGCCTCGTTGCCGAGGACGATCGCCACCGACCCCGTGAGGTCCACGCGCTCGAGGTGCTCGCCGCCGGTCGCGACGGCGGCGAGCCGGCGCCGTCCGTGACGGCCGAGCGCGTCGAGCACCTTCACCGGGTCGTCTTCCTCCAC
>DATFVT010000358.1:0-3996 GCA_035260105.1 Acidimicrobiia bacterium | reverse complement strand
GGGGCCGCCGCCGGCGACGATCGTCGCCTCGGACCAGTGCTTCACCCGGGGCCACAGCTCGTCGTCGAACCCGAGCAGCCGGCCGATGACCATCGCCGGCAGCGGCGCCGCCAGCTCCTCGACGACCTCGCACCGTCCCGTGCCGGCCACGGCGTCGACGAGCCCGCGCACGACGTCGCGCACGGTGTCCGCGTGGCGGGCGACTGCCTTGGGCGTGAAGCGGCGGGACACGATCCGCCGTCGTTCGTTGTGCCGCGGATCGTCGTTGCCGATCATCGAGTCGTCGGCGGGGAGGTTGGGCCGGTAGCCCTCCGACGAGCAGAAGGTCGCCGGGTCCTTCTCGATCGCGACGATGTCGAGGTACCGGGAGACGCCCCAGAGCCGGTTGATCTCGTCGCGGTAGAGCGGCGCGTGGCGCCGCAGCCAGGCGTAGGTCGGGTCCGGGTCGCCGGCGTAGAGGTCGCCGTCGAGGAGGTCGATCGCCCCCGCCGGGGCCCGCTCCGCCACCGGGCTCGCCATCGCGGGACACCATAGGCGGCCCGAGCGCGTCTTGAAACGTGTTCCGATTCCGGCCAGAATGCCCCGCACCGGGGCGTCCCCGGGGGGCTGGGGGACCGTACGTGGCGAGGGGGGAACGGTGAAGCGGAGCCTGTGGGCACTCGTGTCCGTGGCGTTGGCCGTCGGAGCGGGGCTGGTGCCGGCGACGGCAGGAGCGCAGCAGAACCAGGGGTCGCCGGACAGCGACATCGGGGTCACGGCGGACACCATCCGGATCGCGGTGATCGCCGACGTGGACAACCCGGCCCGGCCGGGCCTGTTCCAAGGCACCGTGAACGGGGTGCAGGCCTTCGGCAAGTACATCAACAGCCACGGCAAGCTCGCCGGGCGGAACGTCCAGGTCGACTTCATCGACTCGAAGCTCAGCGCCGACGAGGCCCGCAACGCCGTCATCCGGGCGTGCCAGGAGGACTTCGCGATCGTCGGGACGAACGCGCTGTTCCTCAACAACGTTCAGCCGCTCGAGCAGTGCGTCGACAAGGCCGGACAGGCGACGGGGCTTCCCGACATCCCGACGCTCCAGGCCGAGACCGCCCACCAGTGCTCGCCGATCTCGTTCCCGGTCATCGCGAGCGCGTTGGACTGCGCCACGAGGGACCAGCATCCCCAGACCTACACGGCCCGGGTCGGGCAGATCCTCTACTACAAGAAGCAGAACAAGGACCTGCACGGTATCTGGGTCCTCCCCAGCGACCTGAAGTCCACGGTCAACTCGACGACTCCCGTCGCGACCGGCGATGTGAAGGCGGGCGTCAAGCAGGACGAAGACTTCTTCAAGATCTCTGCGCAGGCGACGCAGAGCGATTACACGCCGGTCGCTCAGTCGATCAAGCAGCACAACTCGACGTACGGCCAGAGCATCTCCGACTACAAGAGCTCCGTACAGATGCGGAAGGAGGCGAAGGTCCAGGGCGTCACCAGCGTGAAGGTCTGGGACTGCGCGCTCCAGTGCTACGACGCCAAGTTCCTCAGTGAGGGTGGGGCCGACGTCAACGACAACTACGCCTCCTTGTTCTTCATCCCCTTCGAGGAGGCCAAGCAGAACAAGTCGGTGGACGCGTTCCTCAAGTCGATCGGCGGGAAGAGCAAGGCCGACGGGTTCGCGGCGCAGGCCTGGACGGCCGGGCTCTTCTTCCGTGACGTCGTCAACAACGTGGTGAAGGCGGACGGCAACAACGGTCTCACCCGCGCCCGGTTCCTCGAGGAGGCGAGGAAGATCCACGACTTCACGGCCGCGGTCGACGGTCAGGGCATGCTCGGGCCGACGGACGTCGGGGCGAAGAAGCTCAACGGGTGCTTCGTGCTGACGCAGGTGAAGAACGGGAAGTACGTCCGCGTCTTCCCGAAGCAGAAGGGCACGCTCAACTGCGACAGCAAGAACGTGGTCACCGTCCAGCTCGATCAGACATAGCGGTTCGCTGCGGCCGGGCGGCGCTGCCGTCCGGCCGTGGTCTGCCTGAGGGAGTGGCGTGAACCTGAGCAGGCAGCGGGGAGCGGTCATCGTCGGCGCCGCCGCTTTCCTGATCGTCATCGTGGTCGCGTCGTGGGCGGGGCGTCCGATCACCGTCGACAGCGTGCTGTCGACACTCATCGTCGGCGTGTCGGTGGGGTCGATCTACGCGATCGCCGCGTCCGGGATCGTCGTCACCTACACGACGTCGGGCATCTTCAACTTCGCCCAGGGCGCCATCGGCATGTTCATGGCGTTCGTCTACTGGGAGCTGCGGGTCAACCGGAGCCTGCCCGCACCCATCGCGCTCATCCTGACGATCCTCGTGATCGCGCCGGCGCTCGGCGCGCTCATCGAGCGCCTGCTGATCCGGCTCGTCTACGACAAGTCGCTCGTCGTCCAGCTGGTCGTCACGCTCGGGATCATGTTCTTCCTGATGGGGTTGGCGGTCACGCTCTGGAACCCGACGTCGGAGTCACGCTCCATCGACTTCTTCTTCGGCACCGAGGGGTTCGAGATCGGCAGCACCTTCGTACTCTGGCATCGCTTCATCACGATCGTCACCGCCGTCGCCATCGCCGTCCTCCTCCGGCTGCTCCTGTACCGCACCCGCATCGGGGTGACCATGCGGGCGGTCGTCGACAACCGCAGCCTGGCCGGCCTCCACGGGGCGCGCCCGGAGGCGGCGTCGATGCTGGCGTGGGCCATCGGCTCGTCGATGGCGGCGGTCTCCGGGATCCTGCTGGTGTCCGAGCTCGGGCTGCAGGTCGACGCGCTCACGCTGCTGATCATCAACGCGTTCGCGGCCGCGATCGTCGGGCGCCTCCGGAGCCTTCCCCTTACGTACATCGGGGGGATCCTCCTCGGCGTCGTGGTGACGTTCCAGACGAACTTCCTCGACTGGTCGGGACGCTTCAGCACCACATCGTTCGCCATCCCGACGATCTTCCTGTTCATCGCCCTGCTCGCCGTGCCCCAGGCGCGCATCGCCCTGCGCCGCGCTCCGCCCGACCCGAAGCTGCACCAGCCGAGGGTCCCGAGGATCTGGGAGACCGGGCTGGGGATGGTGGTGGTCTTCGCCGTCGTGTGGCTGATCTCCCGGAACATGGGCCAGGTCAACCTCAACCGCGTCACGCTCGCGATCGTCATCGCGGTGCTCATGCTGTCGCTGGTGCCGCTCACCGGGTGGGCGGGACAGGTGTCCCTGGCCCAGATCACCTTCGCGGGCGCCGGTGCGTTCGCCGTCTACCAGTGGGCGCCGTTCGGGAGCGGCAGTCCGGTCAGCCTGCTCGTGGCAGCCGCGTTCGCCATCCCGTTCGGGTTCCTCATGACGATCCCGGCACTGCGGCTCCAGGGGTTGTACCTGGCGTTGGCGTCGTTGGCGTTCGCGCGCATGGCGGAGTCGCTGTTCTTCGACCAGCCCGAGATCTTCGGCAACGGCGCCAAGCCCGTCCCGCGGCTGTCCGTGTTCGGCTATCGCTTCACGGACCAGCGCGCCTATCTGTTGCTGGTCACCGCCATCTTCGGAGTCATGGCGATCTTCGTCGTGTGGTTGCGTCGAGGACGGTTCGGGCGGCGGCTCATCGCGCTCCGCGACAGCGAGGCCGCCTGCGCGACCCTCGGCGTGAACCGGTTCCGAACCAAGCTCGCCGTCTACGCACTGGCGGCGGCAATGGCCGGCTTCGCCGGGGCGCTCCTCGGCATGCAACGCGGAACGGCGGCCACGCAGGACTTCGCGCTGCTGAGCCCGCTCGCGATACCGATCGTCCTGCTCATCGTGGTCGGTGGGGTCGAGACCGTCAGCGGTGCTCTGATCGGCGGCATCACGTACATCCTGTTCGTCGTGATGAAGGAGAACTTCGACACCAGCTGGCTCCCGTGGGTCGGCGTCATCGTCGGTCTCACCGTCGCCATCATCCTGTTCTCCGAGCTCCGGGCCACCGTGGCCCGGCGCGCCGTCGTCGGGGTGTTCAGCGGCGCGCTCATAG
>DATFVT010000357.1:0-4010 GCA_035260105.1 Acidimicrobiia bacterium | reverse complement strand
GTGAAGAAGTCGGTCGTCACGACGACGGCGAGGTAGTCGCGCAGCCGGTACACGGCGGCGTCGTCGGCGGTGTCGAGTCCGACGAGCAGGTCGGGATCAACGGGCGCGTCGATGCCGTGCACCAGCCCGAGGATGGTCCGGAGGTCGTCGGGCGAGAGCTTGCAGGCGCAGCCGGCGCCGTGTGAGAAACGCGTCAGGCGGACTGGCTCGGTCGCGGTCACCGATCGATCCTACGACGGGACCCTCGGCGCTGCGATCGGCGGCCGGCGCGCTAGGCGGCGTCGAGCGCGAGGCCGGCGGCGAGCACTGCGCCCAGCTCGCGGCACCCGTCGAGGTCGGCCTGCGTCGGCTGGCCGATGACGGTGACCGGCTCGGACGCCTGCCGCCACCGGAGGCCGGTGACGATCTTCTCGATGGCGAGCACAGCGCCCGTCGTGTCCTCGTTCCCGTGCACGTACGTGCCGTACGGTCGGCGTGCGGTCGCGTCGAGGCACGGGTAGTAGACGAGGTCGAAGAAGTGCTTGAGCGCGCCCGACATGTAGCCCAGGTTCGCCGGCGTGCCCAGCACGTACCCGTCGGCCTCGAGAACGTCGACAGCGGTGGCGGCGAGCGCGGGCCGCGCCACGACGTCCACCCCCTCGATGCTCGGGTCCCGCGCCCCGTCCATGACCGCCTCGAACATCGAGTGCAGCGCCGGCGACGGCTGATGATGGACGACGAGCAGCCTCGGCACGGTCGCAGTGTCGCAGACCCGTCGCGCTCCGGCTCCCGTCGTGCAAGGGTGTCGCTCTGCCGAGACGGCGGCCAACAGTCGGAGGTGCGCGGTGAAGGTCGGGTTGTTCCTACCGCTCGGAAGTGCCAACGCCGATCCGCGGCTGCTCGAGACGGCGGGCCGGGAGATCGAGGCGCGGGGGTTCGAGTCGATCTGGGTCGCGGAGCACGTGGTCCTGTTCGACGACTACGACTCGAGGTACCCGTACTCACCGGACGGTCGCTTTCCCGCCGGGGGTGACGCCGGGCTCCTCGAGCCGTTCACCGCGCTCACGTACCTCGCCGCCGTCACCGAGCGCGTCCGACTCGGGACGGGCATCTGCCTCGTGCCGCAGCGCAACCCGGTGTACACCGCGAAGCAGGTCGTCGACCTCGACGCGCTGTCGGGCGGGCGGCTCGACTTCGGTGTCGGCGTCGGTTGGCTGCGCGAGGAGTTCGAGACACTTGGAGTGCCGTTCGAGCGTCGAGGTGATCGCACCCGCGACTACATCGAGGTCATGAAGACTCTCTGGTGCGACGAGGTGTCCGAGTACCACGGCGACCTGTACGACCTGCGTCCCTGCCGTATGTACCCGAAGCCCGTCCAGCAACCACACCCGCCCATCCACGTGGGCGGTGAGAGCGATGCCGCGCTCCGGCGCGTCGCCGATCTCGGTCAGGGCTGGTACAGCTTCAACCGGGGGCCGGACGACCTCGCCGCGCCGCTCGGGCGGCTCGACGACCTGCTCGCGGCACGCGGGCGTGCCCGCGACGACCTGGCGCTGTCGGTGTGCCCGTACCTGCAGCCCGTCGTCCCCGGGACGATCGACGGGTATCGCGAGCACGGCGTCGAGCGCGTTATCGGGCTGTGCCTCGCGTTCGACCGGGACACGCTGCTCGCGTCACTCGACCAGCTGGTCGTCGACTTGCTCGAACCGGCCTCGCGCTGACCCGCCCCGGCGCCGGGCTCCGGCGGAAGGGCACGGTCCCGTCACGCGATCGAGCGACGGGCCGCCGTGCGGGCCGCCGACCTAGGCTTCTGGACAGAGCGGGACAGAGCGGGGCAGATCGGGCAGACCGGGGCAGACCCTCGGCACGAAAGGCCACCGGCATTGAAGAGCCCCGACGAGTGGCGCCACCACCGGGAGCCCGACCTCGGCACCGACGACGAGGCGGCGCAGCCCGACCAGCCCGAATCGCCCGACCTCGCGCTCGACGAGCTGCTCTTCGGCGCGGTGTCGACGAACGGCCTCCACCCGCCCGGGGCCGGAGAACCGGGCGCGCAGCCGACCCTGTTCGACCCACCCGATCATGCGGCGGTCGTCGACGCGGACGAGCTCGCCGACGACGACGCCCTCCTCGACGAAGACCGGTTCGTCGACGAGGACCAGTTCGGCGAACCCGACGAGCTCGCCGAACCCGACGAGCTCCTCCGTGAAGACGAGCTCGGCGACGACACGGTCGTCGCCGAGCCGGCCGACGTCATGGATGAGGAAGAGGAGATGGCGCCGGCCGTCGGTCGTGGACGCCGGCGGGCATGGGTGTTGGCCGGGACCGTCACAGTGATCGTGGTCATCGGCGCGGCCGCCGGCGTCGCCCTCGTCGGCGGCGCAGCGGACTCTGCCCCGAGCAAGACGAGAGTCCCGGAGCGCACGGCGCCGCGCACGACGATGACACCGCCCGTGCCGACCACGACCCCGCCGCCGCCGCCGCCGGCGACCATCGCGCCCGCTACCACGGTGACGACACGACGGACGATGCCGGTACCCGGAGGGGTGCCGGTCCAGCCGGCGCCCCCACCGCCGGCACCACCGCCTCCTGCTCCGACGCCACCACCGACGTCGCCTCAGACGACGGCGCCGCCGTCGACGACGTCTTCTCCGTGATCGCGCCGGGGCGCGGCGCGGTGTAGTGAGCGCGAGTGCGGTGTAGTGAGCGCTAGTGCGGGCGGACGGCGTCGACGACGCTGCCCGTGCCGGCGACGAACTTCACCGCGTTGGGGTTGTTGCGGTAGCTCGTCGCGTGCACGTAGCCACCGCCGACCCAGATCCCGACGTGCGCGCTCCAACTGCTCGTGGTGATGAGGTCACCGGGCTGGAGCTGACCGAGGTCGACGTGCGGGAACGCCGAACCCTGCGCACCGGAGGTCGTCGGGATGTCGAGCCCACCCGCCCGCCAGGAGCTCGTCGTGAGACCGGAGCAGTCGAAGCAGTTCGGGCCGAAGCGCTCCGACGTGTTGCAGTAGGGCTTCCCGACCTGGTTCTGCGCGAACGCGGCCGCGGCGCCGGCGCCTCCGTTCCCGAGCACCGGAAGAAGGCTTCTCGACGACGTCGCCCGGTCCGCGGTCTGGCGCCGCATCTCGGCTTCGACCTGGCCCTTCACCTGGTCGAGCAGCTTCTGCTGTTCACCGGCGGCTGCGTCGGCTTCGGCCTTGGCGGCGGCGACCCCGTCGCGCTCCGACTGTGCCGCGGCGCGGGCCTTGTCGAGCTCCGTCCGCTGCGCGGCGAGCTGCCGCACGAGGCTGTCGTCGTTTCCGGCGGCGACGTCGCCGTACTTCGAGCGCGCCGAGAGGTCGGTTGCGTCCTCCGCGTTGAGAGCGTCGAACGGGCCCGCAGCGCCGGCGAACTTGTAGAACGCGGCGGCCCGGCCGTTGAGCAACAGCTTGATGCTGTTGATGTTGTCCTGGACCGAACTGACGCGGGTATTGGCGTCGGCGAGCTGCGCCTCCGCCGCCTGCAGCTGCGGGATCAGCGCGACGACCCGGTCGTTGGCGGCGTTGAGGTCCCGTTCGATCTGGGCGGCCTTCGCCTGGATGTCCTGGGTGGGCTGACCGCTCGCGTAGCCGGGGACGAGCAGCGTGAGTGCGAGTCCGAGGACGAGCACCGAGACGATCCGGGTACGCCGGGTCTTCATCAGGTGGGATCTCCTTGGCTGTCTCCGCCGTCAGCCGGGACCGCATTGCTCCCGGGACCGGGCCCGGAAACAACAAACCCCTACGCCACCGACTGCTCAGGACGTGGGGTGCAGGCACCCTAGACCGAGGCCGAAACTCGCCGCCACCCCGCGCGAACGTCCTGGTCAGAGGGACGGATCGGGACGATCGGGACGGTTCGGGGGCGCGGCTAGGCCGACCAGCCCGACGTGGGCGCGGGATCGCCGGCGCCGGTGACCTCGGGCACCGTCCACGCCATCGCCTTGCCGACCTCGCGCGCGACCCGCTGCCAGTCGCGCGGGTCCCACCCTTCCGCCGCCGCCACGAG
>DATFVT010000356.1:0-3864 GCA_035260105.1 Acidimicrobiia bacterium | reverse complement strand
CAGCCTTCGCAGAGGATGCATTCGGCCTGGTCGATGTGGAGGAACTGCTTGGGTTTGACCGCCGAGGTCAAGAAGGCGGGGTCGACTTCCTGGAGCTCGTAGTCGGTCACGAAGTCCGGCATCGGCGGATTCGCGTCGGTCTTCGCCATCGTCCTACGCCTTCGACTTCACGGGCCGACCGAACCTCGACGTGCGCACGACCTTTCCTTCTTCGTCCACGGCCTCGGGCTTCGGCACGAGGCGCTGCTGCCACAGCACCCAGAGCCGCAGGTTGAGACCGAAGAAGATGCCGTAGATCGCCACGACGATGAAGTCGCGCAGCTGCTGGTAGTTCGGCTTGATCGCGTACGTCTCGAACACGACCTTGTCGGGCGTCCAACGCAGGTACTTGTCGGAGAAGGTGATCCACTCGTGCGGGATCACCCCGTACGCCAGCGTCAGGAGGAAGAACACCCCGACCGCGCCGGCCATGGCCTCGGCCCACGTCGTGGGGCGGTCCTGGGGGCGCGGATCGCGGGATACGACCAGGGCCAGGCCGACCGCGGTGACACCGAAGACGATCGTCCAGATCATGAGGACCTGGACGGCGGTGAACACGCCGCCGATCACGTAGCAGCCGATGATGAGCACGACGATGATGGGCACGCCCCGCTTCGGCGTCAGGATCTTGCGCTCGAGCGGCGGGCGGAGCAGCGCGAACACGAACGCGAGCCCGATGGCCATGGCGAGCAACGCGAAGATGAGCCGCCCCGCCGGGTGCGCCCACCCGAAGTACCAGCGGTCCAGGACGCTCTGCGGAATCAGGTTGGGCATGAGCCCGAGTGCCCTCCCGTCGCACGGCGCCGCGCTGCACGACGCCGCGGCTCCGATTACGTCGTCGTGTTACCACGCTAGAGGAGGCGTCGGCACATTGGGGACCGGTGGGCGGGGGCCTTGTGAACATGTGCGGTACGGCAGCGCGTGCGACCGGTCCCGACGCGCTGTGACACGATTCGGGCGTGGCGATGAGTGATCGTTTCGACGTGCTCGTCATCGGCGCCGGCCCGTCGGGCGCCGCCGCCGCATACTGGCTCGCCCAGCGGGGGCGGCGGGTGCTCGTCGTCGAGAAGAAGCGCTTCCCGCGTGAGAAGACGTGCGGCGACGGGCTCACGCCCCGGGCGGTGCGCGAGCTCCACGCCATGGGCCTCGCCGACCCGCTGGCGGACTCCTTGCGCTACGACGGCCTGCGGTCGATCGCGCACGGCATCACGCTCGAGCTGGCGTGGCCGGACCATCCCGAGTTCCCGCCCTACGGCTACGTGATCCGCCGGCGCGACCTCGACGAGATGGTCGCCGGACAGGCGGTCAAGGCGGGCGCCACGCTCTGGCCCGCCGCCGAGGCGACGGAGCCCGTGGTCGAGAACGGGCTCGTGACGGGGGCGGTCGTGCAACACCGGGAGAGCGGGACGCGGGAGCAGGTACGCGCCCGCTACGTCGTGGTGGCCGACGGCGCCAACTCCCGGTTCGGCCGGGCGCTCGGCACGGCGCGCGACCGCTCGTACCCGCTGGGCATGGCGGTGCGGGGCTACTTCCGCAGCCCGCACCACGACGACCCCTGGATCGAGAGCCACCTCGACCTCCGCGACCGCGACGGCAACCACCTCCCCGGCTACGGCTGGGTCTTCCCGGTCGGGGACGGCACGGTGAACGTGGGCGTCGGCCTGCTCTCCACGTTCGCGGGTTGGAAATCCGTCAACACGAGCCACCTCATGGACGCGTTCACGGCGACGGCGCCGTCGCGCTGGGACATCAGCCCGGAGACGTCCTGTGGCCCTCCGACCGGCGGGAAGCTCCCGACCGGCGGCTCCGTCGGTCCGGCCACCGGCCCCACCTGGGTCGTCGTCGGCGACGCCGGGGGTGCGATCAACCCGTTCAACGGGGAGGGCATCGCCTACGCCTACGAGACGGGACGGCTCGCGGCCGACTCCGTGGAGCTCGCGCTCGCGACCGGTGACGGGCTCGCGCTGCAGCGTTACCCCATGCGGCTCGAGGAGCTCTACGGGCTGTACTTCAAGGTCGCTCGCGCCTTCGTGAAGGCGATCGGCAACCCGGCCGTCATGCGAGAGCTCACCCGCGTCGGGATGCGCTCGCGCACGCTCATGGAGTGGGTGTTGCGGATCATGGCCAACCTGCTCCGACCCGACGAGCTCGGGCCCGCCGAAGCCGCGTACAAGGCGCTCGCCGCGCTCGTCGCCGTCGCGCCCGAGCCGTAGCCGCAGCTTGAGCCCGCTTCCGGGCACCGCGGTAGCCTGCGCGCGCAAGGCCGCCGCACCGGTGACACGGGAGCGAGATGAACGCCTACCTGCCGATCCTCACGATGATCTGCCTGGTCGTCGTGTTCATCGCGGCGTCGTTCCTGGCCTCGCAGCTGCTCGGTCCGCGCCGGCCGAATCCCGCGAAGCAGGCGCCCTACGAGTCCGGCATCGTGCCCGAGCAGGAGCCGAGCGAACGGTTCCCGGTGAAGTTCTACCTGGTCGCGATGACGTTCATCGTCCTCGACGTCGAGATCATCTTCCTCTACCCGTTCACGACGATCTTCCGGAACTTCGATCCGGCCGCGTACGGCCTGGCGATCATGGGCGTGTTCCTGCTCACGCTGCTCGTGCCGTTCGCGTACCTGTTGTCGACCGGCGCGCTCGACTGGGGCCCGGTCCGCCGGGTCGCGGGCGGCGTGCGCGCCGGCGTGCTGCGCGCGTCAGGCAAACCGGGCGCGACGGGTCTCGATCCCGCGGTCAAGCGCGAGGAAGAAGCCGCGTAATGGGGCTCGAGCAGGTTCCGTACTCGTTCCTGACGGGACGGCTCGAGGATCTCGTGAAGTGGGCGCGTCGGAACTCGGTGTGGCCGGCGACGTTCGGGCTCGCGTGCTGCGCACTCGAGATGATGGCCACCGGCGCCGCGCACTACGACCTCGCGCGCTACGGCATGGAGGTGTTCCGCGCCAGCCCCCGGCAGGCCGACCTCATGATCGTCGCCGGCCGGCTCAGCCAGAAGATGGCGCCCGTCCTCCGCCAGGTGTACGACCAGATGGTCGAGCCCAAGTGGGTCATCTCGATGGGCGTGTGCGCGAGCACGGGCGGGATGTTCAACAACTACGCGCTCGTCCAGGGCGTCGACCAGATCGTCCCCGTCGACGTCTACGTGCCCGGCTGCCCGCCCGGGCCCGAGACGCTCATGGTCGGGATCCTGATGCTCCACGACGAGATCCGCAGCGGCGAGATCATGAAGCGGCGCGCCCGCACCGCCCACGGCGGCGCCGCGATCCAGGTCGAGCAGCGCGACGGCACCCGGCCCGACTCGTTGGCCACCAGGTAGGACGGCATTCCGAGGACGACGAGAGATGCCTGACGACGACGCTCGTGAAGACGCTCACAAGAACGGCGACGCCGACGTAGAAGATAAGGAGAAGAACGCGCCTCCTCCGCCCGACGACGAGGTGGCGGCCGCCGTGGTCGACCGGTTCCCCGGCACCGTGTTCCACCGATCCCACGGCCAGCCCGTCGTGTACGTCGACCGGGCCGTCTGGGCCGAGTTGGGCACGTTCCTCCGGGACGAGCAGCAGTTCACCCAGTGCGTGGACGTCACCGCCGTCGACCACCTCGTCGACGCCGAGCGACTCTCGGTGGCCGGCGTGGACCCGGAGCGCTTCGAGGTCGTGGCGATGTTCCTCTCTCATCCCCGCAACCGGCGCATCCGGGCGATCTGCGAAGTGCGACCCGACGACGCGTCCGTGCCCAGCCTGACCGGGACCTACCCGGGCGCCAACTTCGCCGAGCGCGAGGTCTACGACATGTTCGGGATCTCGTTCACCGGCCACCCCGACCTTGC
>DATFVT010000355.1:0-2426 GCA_035260105.1 Acidimicrobiia bacterium | reverse complement strand
CTACCGCGCCGACCCGTCACGGGCGCGGGACCGGGGTGGCACCGGGCTCGGGCTGGCGGTGGTGGCGGCGCTGGTCGGCGCGCACGGCGGCCGGGTCGAGGTGGACACCAGCCGGGGCGACGGGGCGACGTTCCGCGTCCGTCTGCCATTGGCGGCGCCGGTCATGCCCGAGGAGCCCGCTCGACTGTGAGGCCGACCTCCTGGCCGTGGGAGAGCTCGAGGTTGTTGCCGTCCGGGTCGGTGATGAACGCCCAGTAGCCTACGGGCGGGCCGGAGTCGAGCGGGCCGAAGACGGCGCGACCGTCGCGGCGGGCGACCTCGCAGCGTCGGTCCACCTCCTCACGGGTCTCGCACCCCACGCCGAGGTGTGAGAAGCCGGTGAGAAACCCCGCCCGCCTTTCGTTCTCGATCAGCACGACGACGAAGGGCCGGGTGCGATCGCTCACCCACACGACCTCGTTGCCGGTCTCCTCGTCGCGGCGGCGGTGCACGACGTCCATGTCGGCGAAGCGCCGGTAGAAGTCGAGGCTGGCGTCGAGGTCGGCGACGGGCAGCGCCACGTGCGTGAGGCCGTGATCGACTGGCATCGGACGGCAGCGTAGGGCGCACCGGCCCGTCCGGAGGACGCCGGAACCCGCGAAGCGCCGCAGTACACTCGCACTCCCCATGTCCACGGTGACCACGTCGGTCGAGGAGCTTCCCGCGAACAAGGTGAAGCTCCACGTGTCGATTCCCGCCTCGGAGTTCGAGCGGGCGATCGACGCCGCCTTCCGGAAGCTCGCCACCGAGGTGAAGATCCCGGGCTTCCGCCCCGGGAAGGCCCCCCGGCGCCTCCTCGAGGCCCGCCTCGGCTCGGACGTCGCCCGCGACCAGGCGCTGCGCGACTCCCTTCCCGGCTACTACGCCGACGCGGTGAAGTCGGAGGATCTCGACACGATCGCCCCGCCCGAGATCGACATCACCGCGGGGGAGGAGAGCGGGGACGTCGAGTTCGACGCCGTCGTCGAGATCCGTCCCGTGGTGGAGCTCGAGAACTACTGCGGGCTCCGGGCGGAGGTGCCGAGCCCGGCGGTCACGGACCAGGTCGTCGACCAGCAGCTCGACGCGCTCCGCGAGCGCTTCGCCGACCTCGAGGACTCGTCCCGCCCGCTGGCAGAAGGCGACTACGCCCAGATCGACATCAAGGGCTACGTGCACGAGGAGGCGATCGACGCCCTCACCGCGACCGACTACCTGTACGAGGTCGGTTCGGGAATGCTCGTCCCCAAGCTCGACGAGGAGCTGGCGGGCAAGCGGCCGGGCGACATCCTGAAGTTCAACGACACCCTGCCCGAGCGGTTCGCCGAGCGCGCCGGCGAGGACGTCGCGTTCCAGGTGCTCGTCAAGGAGACGAAGCGCAAGGTGCTGCCCGACGTCACCGACGAGTGGGCGTCGGAGGTGAGCGAGTTCGACACCGCCGACGAGCTGCGCGCCGACATCCGCAAGCGCCTCGAGCTCGTGAACACGGTGCAAGCGCAGGTTGCCGCCCGAGACAAGGTGCTGGACGCCGTGGCCGAGCTCGTGACGATCGACCTGTCCGACGCGCTCGTGCAGCGCGAGATGGAGCAGCGCCTGCACGACATGGCGCATCGACTCGAGGGCCAGGGCGTGACGCTCCAGCAGTACCTTGCCGCGACGGGCACGGAGGAGCAGGCGTTCGTGCAACAGGTACGCGAGACCGCGGATCGAGCCGTGCGCGCCGACCTCGCATTGCGCGCTGTCGCGGCGCAGGAGGGCATCGACGCAACCGACGAGGAGCTGGACGACGAGGTTGAACGGTTGGCGGAGCGCCTGGAGGAGAAACCCAAGAAGGTGCGGCGCGATCTTGAACGCAGGGGCATCCTGGAGGCGGTACGCTCTGACATCGCCAAAGGGAAGACCGCCCGATTCCTCGTCGACCACGCCGAGGTCGTCGACGAAGCCGGGAACCCCCTCGACTTGACGGTGCCGGAGGGGGAGCCGCCCGCCTCCGACGAGCAGACATCCGAGGACCAGTCATCCAAGGCGAAGACAGAGGAGCCCCAGGCGTGAGCGAAGTCGAGCCCATCCGCAACTACCTCGTCCCCACGGTCATCGAGCAGACCAACCGCGGCGAGCGTGCCTTCGACATCTACTCCCGGCTGCTCAAGGAGCGCATCATCTTCCTCGGCACGCCGATCGACGACACGATCTCGAACCTGATGATCGCCCAGCTGCTGCATCTCGAGAGCGAAGACCCCGACAAGGACATCTCCGTGTACATCAACTCGCCCGGGGGCGAGATCACGGCGCTGTTCGCGATCTACGACACGATGCAGTACATCAAGCCGGACGTGCAGACGATCTGCGTCGGCCAGGCCGCGTCGGCGGCGGCGGTGCTGCTGGCGGCGGGCGCGAACGGCAAGCGC
>DATFVT010000354.1:0-3077 GCA_035260105.1 Acidimicrobiia bacterium | reverse complement strand
GCCGAGTCGGAAGTCGCGGACCTGCCCGCCGAGTTGCGGCACGAACCGCGTCGGGCATTGGTCAGCGGCCCGACGGGCACGGAGGCGATCGAGGAGCTCGCGCGCGACGCGCCGGCGTGGCTCGATGCCGCCGGCACGTTCGTGTGCGAGATCGCGCCCCAGCACGCAGAGGCCGCGGTGAAGATCGCGACGGCGTCCGGCTTCGAGGACGTGCTCGTCCGTCCCGACCTCGCCGGGCGCGATCGGGTTCTGGTGGCGAGGATGCTTGGGTAGGGTGACCCCGATGGCCGATCGGGGGGACGACCTCGACATCAACGCGATGCTCCAGCGCTTCCGTGATCGCGCCGACGCCGTGCGCGAGCGCCCGCTGCCGCCGGTGGCGGGGGCCGAGCGTCAGCGCTTCATCGAGCAGGCCGAGCTCGACTACCTCGACTTCGCGATCGTCGGCGATGCGACCTGGACGTTCGACGACGGGATCCTGACCCTGCGAGTGGACCTGCGCCCGCAGGACTCGTGAGCTCCGAGCTCGATCGGCGAACTGTCGATCACCTGCTGTCGACGACGCGGTCGGTACGGAAGCGCCTCGACCTGGACCGTCCGGTGCCGCCCGACGTGATCGAGGAGTGCCTTCGCCTCGCGATTCAGGCGCCCACGGGGTCGAACCGCCAGGGCTGGCACTTCGTCGTCGTCACCGACGCCGACAAGCGCGCCGCCCTCGCCGACATGTACAGGGACGGCGCCGGCGACTATCTGGACCGGGCCCGTGCCGGCTCGGGGAGTCTGTCCCGCACCGGCGACAGCGCGTTGTGGCTGACCGAGCGGCTGGAGCGGGTGCCCGTGCACGTCATCCCCTGCATCGGGGACTACACGAAGGGGCGCGCCCATGCGGGCGTGTGGGCGTCCGTCTACCCCGCCGTATGGAGCCTTCAGCTCGCGTTGCGCAGCCGCGGACTGGGCTCGGTGCTGACGACGTTCCACCTCGCGCGTGCCGGCGACGCCGCCGCCCTACTGGGGATCCCCGACGGCGTGCTGCAGGCCGGGCTCGTCCCCGTCGCCTTCTACACCGGAGACGACTTCAAGCCTGCGAAACGCCATCCCGTCGAGCAGGTCACGTCCTGGAACGAATGGGGCAAGCGGCGCTGATCACACGTCCAGCGTGTTGACGGTGCCGTCGGTGCGGAGCGTGACGCGCCGGCCCTCCCAGGCCTTCTCGGTCATGTCGCGCATCGCCGGGGTGTCCCGCGTGTTCGCCAGCGCGCGGCGGCCGTCGGGAGTCAGGGACGAGACGATCGCAACGGAGGGCGCACCCTCGCGCTCGAACACGACCGCGGTCGCCTCCACGGTCGCCGGCCCCGAGTACGCGCCGGCGGTCTCCCGACCCGGGAGCCTGTCGACGCCCGCCTGCGTGATCGCGGCATCGGCGCGGACGAAGCCCCGCGCCGGCGGCGCCGTCGAGTAGATCCCGATCGAGTGCTTGGTGGCGTACCACCCGAGCGCGCTGACCATGCCGACCGAGCCCGGATCGCGCCGGCAGGCGTCGACCATGGCGGCGATGGCGTGCGTCGGGTAGTTGTTGGCCGGCCCGCCGGCGAAGCCGAGGCCGCCCGTGACCGTGAGCGGCCTGGTGTCGCCGCCGTCCGGGCCGCGCAGCCCGAGCGCGCCGAGTGCGATCTCCACCGCCGACGGGAAGCACGAGTACAGGTCGAACCGGGCCACGTCGTCGATCCCGAACCCCGCCGAGTCGAGCGCAGCCCGGCCCGCGGCAGCGATCGCAGGGGAGGCAGACAACGTCTCGCGCTCGCTGAAGAAGAAGTGGTCGTGCGCGTCCGCCCCCGCGAGCGGGAACACCAGGCGGTCGTCGGGCACGCCGTGGTCGCGGGCGATCTCGTACGAGCAGAGAAGCAGCGCTGCCGCCTGGTCGACGTCGATGTTGGCGCACATGCGCTTGAGGTAGGGGAAGGTCACGACCCGGTTGTCGCGAGCAGGGGTCCGGATGTCCTCGGGGGAGAAGGCGACCCGCGACCACGCGTACGGGTTCTCGGCCGCGACCGCCGCGAACCCCGCCCAGAGCTCACTGACTTCGCGTTGATGCTCGTCGACCGTGCGCCCGGCGTCGGCGCGCAGTGCGGTCTCGAACAGTGGATAGATCTGCGTGGGCGCGATGGCCGTGTGGGCCATCTCGTAGTCGTTCGTGCCCGCCCGCGGGTCGCCGACCACGTTGGTGCACGGTGGATCATCGGCCTGGGTCCAGTCCAGCCAGGTCTTCGGCTCGCGCCGCGCCCTCCAGCGCGTGTACACGCACTCGGCGCCGCCGACGAGCGCGGCGCGCACGTCGCCGCGTGCGACAGCGAGTGCGAGCTCGTTGACGAGGAGTTGGGGCGAGTTCCCGCCGACCGTGGTCGTCATCGTCGTGCGCGGATCGACATCGAGGCGACGGCCCAGGAGCGCGCCGGGGTCCGGGTACTTCCACGAGACGATGTCGACCACCGCGATCGTGTCGACGGCGGCGAGGACGGAGCGGGTCGCGCCCGCGTCGGCGTCGGCCGCGCGGGCGGCGTCGGCGAGGAGGTCGATCGGCTCACGCGCCTGCACCGGGTCTTCCGCGCGCTGGGTCGCTTGCCCCGCGCCGACCAGCACGGGTGTTCGGGGGTCGACCATGCGGCCCGACGCTACCGGGACGGGGCCAGACCTCCGGCCAGCTCCTCTTCGAGGACGGGCCAGACGGGCCGGGCGGGCGCGCCGCTGTCGGGGCAGATGGACCGGTACCGGCAGCTCCCGCAGACGGCGGCGTCGGCGATCCCGGCGAACTCCTCCTCGCGCCAGATGGCCTCTGCGACCGCGCGCAGCTCGTCTTCGATCTGGTCGAGCTCGTCCCGGTCGGGTTCGAACGGCTGAGGATCGTCGAGCGTCTCGGCGGCGAGGCACTCGTAGCTCAAGCGCAGCCGCAAGCCGCGCCGTGCCGCCACCGGCGCGAGCAACCACGCCTGGAGGCGCGCCCTGGGGTCGTCGGCCACGCGATCGCCCTCGTACCGGCCGGTCTTGTAGTCGCGCGCGTCGAGCAGGCCGTCGCGGAGCCA
>DATFVT010000353.1:0-4072 GCA_035260105.1 Acidimicrobiia bacterium | reverse complement strand
GCGAGCAGCTCGAGGCGGACGGCGGGCGACTGGCCGCCGAGACGCTGCGCCGTCACGACGTCGACACGCTGTTCACGTTGTCGGGCGGTCATCTCTTCCCGCTCTACGACGGCTGCGTGAAGACCGGCATCCGGCTCGTCGACACCCGACACGAGCAGACGGCGACGTTCGCCGCCGAAGGTTGGGCCAAGGTGACGCGCCGGCCCGGTGCGGCGGCGCTCACCGCCGGGCCCGGTGTCACGAACGGTGTGAGCGCGATCACATCGGCGTCCCTCAACGGCAGCCCGATGCTCGTCGTGGGCGGCCGCGCGCCACACGCGCGATGGGGCTCCGGCTCGCTGCAGGAGCTGGACCACCTCCCGATCGTCGCCTCGATCACGAAGCAGGCCGCGACCGTGACGGCGCCCGATCAGATCCCGGCACTCGTCGACTCGGCCCTCCGCGCGGCGCGCACGCCGCACCGTGGGCCCACCTTCGTCGACGTCCCACTGGACGCATGGGGCGTCGCGTCGGCGACCGTTCCCGACTCTCCCCGCCCCGGCGCGCTCGCCGGCGACGCGCCCGATCCCGATGCGATCGCCGCCGTCGCCAAGCTCGTCGGCGAAGCCGACCGCCCCGTCCTCATGGTGGGAGCCGACGTGTTCTGGGCGGGCGGCGAGGACGCGCTGCGCGCGCTCGCCGAGGCGGCTCGGCTTCCGGTCTTCGCGAACGGCCTCGGCCGCGGCCTGCTGCCGGCCGATCACGAGCTGGCCTTCTCGCGGGTGCGTAGCACCGCGTTCGGCCAGGCCGACCTGGTCGTGGTGGCCGGCGCGCCCCTGGACTTCCGGCTCGGCTTCGGACGGTTCGGCGACGCGCGGGTCGTGCACCTCGCCGATTCGGCCGCCGGCGTCGCCCGTTCCGTCGAGCTTGCGGCTTCGGCGTCGGGAGAGCTCACCCGCGTCCTGACCGGGCTCGCCGACGTGACACCGGCCCCCTCGCCCTCCCGGAACCGTGATGCGTGGGTGACGCGATTGCGCGACGAGGAGCGGGAGCGCCGCGCCGCCGAGGTGCCCGACCTGGAGAGTGACGCATCGCCGGTCCGGCCGACGCGCGTCTACGGCGAGCTGCGGCGGCGGCTCGATCGCGACGCGATCGTCATCGGCGACGGCGGTGACTTCGTGTCGTACGCCGGCAAGTACGTCGACAGCTACCAACCGGGCGGCTTCCTCGACCCGGGGCCGTACGGCTGCCTCGGCACCGGATCCGGCTACGCGCTCGCGGCCGCCCTCGCGCATCCTGGGCGCCAGGTCGTCGTGATGTGGGGTGACGGCGCGCTCGGCTTCTCGCTGGGCGACCTCGACACCCTGGTGCGCTTCGGCGCCGACGTGGTCGGGATCGTCGGCAACAACGGCATCTGGGGACTCGAGAAGCACCCGATGCAGCTCATCTACGGCTACGACGTCGTCGCCGAGCTGCGGCCCGGCACGCGCTACGACGAGGTGATGACGGCGCTCGGCGGGCACGGCGAGCTCGTGTCCGAGCCCGGCGAGATCGGCCCCGCGCTCGACCGCGCCTTTGCCACGCCGGGGCCGTCGCTCGTGAACGTGCTGACCGATCCGGCCGACGCCTACCCGCGCTCGAGCAACCTGGCCTAGCCGGCCTAGATCGCGGACGGGCTCAGGAGCTCGTCCTCGAAGCCGAACTCCCCGCCGCAGGGACGCCACGTCCCGTCGATCTTCTGCAGGTGAACGCGCACCTTGTCGCGGTCATTGAAGTTGCCCGCGTTGAGGTCGGCCTCGACGTTGGCGCGGTCGCCGTCGATGTGCACGTCGAACGGGCTGACCTGGTAGTCGTCGATGACGAAGATCACGAGCCGGTCGACCGTGTTCTGGAGCGATCGGGGCGATCCGTCCACCCGCTCCTGCGCGCAGAGCCGGGCGAAGGCGGCCCGGTAGCTGCCGTGCCGAATGTCGCGCAGGTAGTCGTTGGCCGCGTCGATCGGCGGCTTCACCTTCTGGATCCAGATGGTCCCGCTTGCGACGGCCAGCCCGAGGATGACCACGGACGCGCCGACGAGCAGGTAGATCCAGACGCGCCGGCGGTGCCGCTTCGAAGGCCGGGGAGCCGCCCACGCCGGGGGCGGCGGCGCCGGCGCCGTCCACGGCGCCGACGGCGGGGGTTGTCCGGCCACCGGCCGTCAGCCCCCGGCGGCCTTCTCGAGGAAGCGGGCGCGCTCGACGACGACCCGGGTGACCTTCCCGGCCGCGACGAGCCCGCGGGCGTCGGTGACCGAGACCCGGAACGTGAGGCGGCGCCCGTGCACCGATTCGAGGATGGCCTCGGCCTTCACGTGGCTCCCGACGGCGGTGGGCGCGAGGTGGTCGAGCTGGACGCGGTAGCCGACGGTCGTGGTGCCGTCCGCGAGCAGGTCGCCGACCGCGAGGACGGTGGCCGACTCCGCCAGACCGACGACGCGTCCGGTGGCGAGCACGGGCACGCTGCCGCTCTGGAACGCGGGCGCGGTGTCGTCGTCGGTCACGACCATCTCGACCACGCCCACGAGCCCGGGCTCCAGAGGCACCGGCGTAGGGTACCTGTGGCGACCGTGTCGACACCGAACAGAGGAGTCGTCGTGATCGACGAAGCCGTTCTCGATCGCACGCTGCACACCGCGTTGCGCGCCGGCGGTGATTTCGCGGAGGTCTTCGCCGAGGATCGCCGCGCGTCGTCGGCTCGTCTGGACGACGGCAAGGTCGAGGAGCTGACCTCGGGACGCGAGCGGGGCGCGGGCATCCGGGTGGTGCGTGGGGAGACCACCGGATTCGCCCACACCGCCGACCTGTCGGAGGCGGGTCTGCAGGAAGCGGCGGGCGCGGCAGCGGCCGCCGCGCGCGGCGGCGAGGGCAGCACGAACGTGGTCGGGCTCGAGCGCCGCGACGTCGCTCCACCGCACGAGGTGCTCGTGCTCCCCGAATCGGTGGAGAAAGCTCGGAAGGTGCGGATGCTCGCTCGGGCCGATGACGCCGCCCGCGCCGAGGGGGACGTCGTCCGTCAGGTCAGCGCGTCGTACGCGGACTCGCATCGACGGATCCTCGTCGCCAACTCGGACGGGTTGCTGGCCGGGGACGACCAGGTGCGGACGCGGTTCTTCGTGCAGACCGTGGCCGTCGCCGACACCGGCATGCAGACGGGCATGGAGGCTCCGGGTCGCACGGTCGGGTTCGAGCTCTTCGACGAGGTCGACCCGGAGGATGTGGCGCGCACCTCGGCGCGGCGCGCGCTCACGATGTTGCGCGCTCGCCCCGCGCCGACCGGCAAGCTGCCCGTCGTCCTGAAGAAGGGCGCGGGCGGTGTGCTGTTCCACGAGGCGTGCGGCCACGGCCTCGAAGCCGACCTCGTCGGCAAGGATGCCTCGGTGTTCCGGGGCCGATCGGGCGAGCAGGTGGCGTCGCCGCTCGTGACGCTGGTCGACGACGGGACGCTCTCCCGCGAATGGGGCGCGTACGCGATCGACGACGAGGGCGCGCCCGCCCGTCACAACGTGCTCATCCAAGACGGCGTGCTCACGGACTACATGTGGGATCTCATCCGCGCCCGCAAGGAGGGGAGGGAACAGAGCGGGAACGGACGACGGGAGACGTACCAGCATCTCCCGATGGTGCGCATGACCAACACGTACCTTCTCTCTGGCGAGGACGACCCCGAGGAGATCGTGCGCCAGACGCCGTACGGCATCTACTGCGCCCAGCTCGGAGGCGGTCAGGTGAACACGGCCACGGGCGACTTCGTGTTCGGAATGACCGAGGCGTACCTCATCGAGAACGGCGAGATCACCGAGCCGGTGCGCGCCGCCAACCTGATCGGCAACGGCCCCGAGACGCTCCGCCGCGTCGATGCGGTCGGAAACGACTTCGGGACCTGGCCCGGCACCTGCGGCAAGTTCGGGCAGGGCGTGCCCGTCTCCGCCGGGCAGCCGACGCTGCGCGTTTCGGAGCTGACGATCGGCGGCACTGCCGGTGAGTGACAGCCCCGACCTCCTGGACCTGGCGCAGCGGGTCGCGGGCGCGACCGGGCCCGGCGAGGAGGTCGAGGC
>DATFVT010000352.1:0-4311 GCA_035260105.1 Acidimicrobiia bacterium | reverse complement strand
GCGAACAGTCCTTGTTGCATGGCCACCTCGGCGACGCCGGGGAGGTGGTCGAGGCTCATCATGTCGCCGATCGCGAACACCTCCGGATGGCCGGGCAGGGTGCAGTCGGGGTTCACGGACACACGGCCGGCGCGGTCGACGTCGGCGCCCGTCGCGTCGCCGAGCATCTTGGCCAGTGGTGATGCCGACACTCCTGCGGCCCAGATGACCGTGTGGGCGTGGATGCGGTCGGTGCCGTCCGCCGTCTTCACGTCGATCCCGTCGAGGTCGACGTTCGTGGCGCGCAGGCCCATGCGGAGCTCGACCCCCATGTGCTCGAGCTCCTTGCGCCCCTTGCCCGACAAGTTCTCACCGAAGCTGGCCAGGGGCTCCTTTCCTCCGTCGATCAGGATCACCTTGGTGGTGGTCGGGTCGATCGTCCGGAAGTTGTGTCGCAACGAGCGCTCGGCGAGCTCCCGGATCTGCCCCGCGAGCTCGCAGCCGGTCGGCCCGGCGCCGACGACGACGAACGTGAGCCACCGGCGCTTCTCCTCGGGATCGTCCTCGAGCTCGGCCAACTCGAACGCGCCGAAGATGCGACGCCGCAGCTCGAGCGCGTCGTCGATCGTCTTCATGCCCGGCGCAAAGCTCTGGAACTCGTCGTTCCCGAAGTAGGAGGTGCGACCGCCGGCGGCGACGATGAGGCTGTCGTACGGGATCACAATGTGCTCGCCGATGGGATCACGCGCCAGGACCATGCGCTTGTCGAGGTCGAAGCCCGTGACCTCGGCCAGCTCGACCTTGCAGTTGCGCGTATTGCGCGTGATTTCTCGGAGCGCGGGCGCGATTTGTCCCTCCGAGAGGATTCCGGTCGAGACCTGGTACAGGAGCGGCTGGAACAGGTGATAGTTGTGCCGGTCGACGAGCCTGATGTCGACCGCCGCCATCGCGAGCGCCTTCGTAGCGAAGAACCCGCCGAAGCCACCGCCGATGACGACGACTCGGTGGCGCCGGTCCGAGGACCCGGTGGTCGCACCTTCGTCGAGACGGCTGCGCTGATCCAGGACGAACAGCAGCACGAGGATCGGGACCACGAAGGCGGCGAAGAGGATGGACGTGATCAGGACCCACGCCAGCGTCGACCCGGGCGCCGCGGCTTGGTCGATCGTCAGCGTCGTCGGGAAGACGTACGGGTACTGGGCGACGCCCCACCCGACGAGCACGGAGACCACGGTGGCGACGGCGAGAAGGCGCACCTGCTTGCCTGTGAGCAGTCGCCACAGCCCTCCGAGGGCGGCCAGTCCGAAGACGGCCGACGCGATCACGAACGGAAGCCCCTCGTGCAGGAGACCATGGTGGATGTACGGCGCGTCGCTCCGGAGCACGAAGAGACCCACGAGCGCGGTGACGCCCGCCAGGAAGCCCATGAGGAAGGCGCGGATCCGGAAGTAGGACGCCATCACGTCGTCGTAGTAGCGGTCGGCGTCGACGACGAGGAACGTTGCCGAGATGAACGCCGTGATCAGCACGCCGAAGATCCCGACGGTGATGGAGGTCGAGTTCAGCCAGCTCGACCAGAGGTCGCCGGCCTTGTTCCCGGGAGGTACCCGACCTGATGCGATCCCGCCGAGGGCGGCGCCGAACATGAACGGCGTGACGACCGACGCGATCCCGAACGCGACCGTGAGCACACGCCGGCGGCGCTCTCTCTCGGCGACCTTGCGAAACGCGAACCCAGACCCGCGTATGACGATACCGACTCCGGCCAAGATGATCGGGACGAACAACGTCCGCATGATCGATCCCCACGCGGATGGAAACGCGGTCCAGCACACGATGGCGGCGACGATGATCCAGACGTGGTTGGCCTCCCAGACCGGGGCGACTGCGTGGTCGATGAGGCCACGGGGCCGCTCGCCGCGTTGCGTACCGCCGGCGGAGAGGTCCCAGAAACCGGCGCCGTAGTCGGCGCCGCCGAGCACGGCGTACATGATCACGGCGATCCAGAGGATGCAGGCGGCGGCGGTTGCCATCAGACGCCGACCTTCTCGCCCGCGGGCGCTGCCCCCTCCTCACCGACCCGAAGCGGTCCCCGGGGCCCGTAGGGGACGTCGGAGTCGGCGCCCTCGTCTTGGGCGCGCCACCGCCGAGCCAGGACGCGCAGGGTCGTGATGAGGCCGGTGGCGACGAGCGCGTACAGCACCAGGATGATCGAGAAGGTGAGCCAGATGCCGCCGGTGTCGGTGACGGCATCCTCGGTGCGCAGGTGGCCGTACACGATCCACGGCTGGCGGCCGACCTCGGTGAGGATCCAGCCGCACTCGATGGTCACGAGGATGGCGACGCCCGCAACCGCTGCGGAGCGGAGGAACCAGCGCGTCTTGGGGAGGCGACGTCGGCGCCACCATACGAGGCCGAACCAGAGGGCGAGCAGCGCGAGTGCACTCGCCGTCAGCACCATGATGTCGAAGCACCAGTGCACGAGGTTCACCGGAGGCCGGTCGTCCTGCTTGACCGAGTCGAGGCCCGTGATCTTCGTGTCGGGTTTGCCTCCGGTGAGGATCGACGCGAGGTCCGGGATCTTGATCGCGTACTCGACGTCGGCGTTGTTGTCCTGTCCGTTCCCGGGGAGGTAACCGAAGAGGGATTCGGGCACGTGGGTGCCCGACTGCTGCACGCCTTCCGCTGCCGCGTACTTCACGGGTTGCTCCCGGATGATCATGCGCGTGATCTGATCGCCGACGAGAAGCTGCACGGGGGCGAGAACGGCTGCCACCGTGAACGGGATCAGAAAGCCGAGCCGGTGGTAGCGGTCATTACGGCCCCGCAGGATGCCGACGGCGTACACGCTGGCGACGACGAAGCCGGCCCCCAGGTACGCCGCGATGATCATGTGCGTGAACTCCCACGGGAAGGCGGGTGTGAAGATCGCCTTCGCGACGTCGACACTCTCGACGACGCCTTTCGACGAGAGCTTGAAGCCCTGCGGCGTGTTCATCCACGAGTTCGCGGCAACGATGCTGGCGGCGCCGAGCATCGATACGAACGGGATCGGTACGCCCACCCACAGATGTGCTCGCGGGCTCAGCCGATCCCACCCGTAGATGTAGATCGCGATGAGAATCGCCTCGGCGAAGAAAGCGCTCGCTTCGATGTCGAACGGCAACCCGAACACGCCGCCGTAGGTCCCCATGAGGCCGGGCCAGAGCAACCCGAGCTCGAAGGACAGCACCGTCCCGCTCACCGCGCCGACGGCGAACGTGATGGCCATGACCTTTGACCATCGTCGGGCGAGGAGCAGTGCAACGTCGTCGCGCTTGCGAACGCCTCGCCAGTTCGCGATGACCGTGAGTGTCGGCAACGCCACACCGAGCGGGACCAGCAGGATGTGGAATCCGAGGGTGAACGCCATCTGGGAGCGCGCGGCGATCAGATTCGACGCGCTCGATGCAAGGACCAGGATCGCGTTCACGGCTTCGTGCTAGGCGATGCGCTCGTGCAAGTGCTCGCCGACCTTCAGGGCGTTGGCGATGATCGTGAGCGTCGGGTTCACGGCGCCGATGGAGACGAAGAAGCTCGAGTCGACGACATAGAGGTTGTCGACTTCGTGGGCCTTGCAGTCGACGTCGAGGACCGATGACGCCGGGTCCGTCCCGAACCTGGCCGTGCCCGACTGGTGCGCGGTGGCCGAGATCGCCATGCCCTCATGGAGATAGACGTTGCGCCGGTGCGTGCCCTCCTCGAAGCCGAGGTCGCTCAGCATGGACTCGAACTTCTTTCGCAGCCGCTTCAGCGGTTCCATGTTGTTCTCGTCGGCCAGCGTGAGCCGTGGTGTGCCGTCGTCGTCGATCGTGAGCCGGTTGTCGGGGAGCGGGAGGTCCTCGGCCGAGAGCCAGAAATCGACGCCGTGCAGCGCGATGTCATCGAGTGACCTCTCGGGCGTGAGCTTGGCGCCCCATTTCACCCGGCGCGGCGCCATGGCCCGAAGCTGGATGCCGTCGGACTTGCCGAGCATCTGGATGCCGCCGAACGGGTAGTCCCAGCCGTCCCCCTTCAGGTACCACTCGTTGAGCGCCAGCGTCTTCTGGAACCGCGTGGGGTTCGGTTCGCGCGAGATCGCCATCAGGGCGAGGTTGTTGTGGCGCATGTAGTTGCGCCCCACCTGATCGGAGCCGTTCGCCAGCCCCTTCGGGTGCCGGTCGTTCGCCGACCGCAGGAGGAGCAGCGCCGAGTTGAGGGCGCCGCACGACACCACGACGACATCTCCCGAGAACCGCGCTTCGGAGCCGTCGCCCATCGTGGCGACGACCGCGCTGACCTGCCGGCCGGAGG
>DATFVT010000351.1:0-3067 GCA_035260105.1 Acidimicrobiia bacterium | reverse complement strand
TGTTCGGATGGGCCGACGTCCTCGTGCTCGGCTTGACGCTGTTCGTCACCCATCTCGGGTTGCTGTTCTGGGAGCTACGCTCCGTCAGCTTCTCGCTGGCTGCACCGGGCTTGCAGCGTGATCGACTCTCCGCCACGAGTGCACGAAAGGACGACGCGCAGTGATTCTCGGGATCGACTTCCCGCCGATCACCCACCTCACCGCCTGGCCGGACATCTGGTTCGCGGACACGCCGTTCGCGATCAACAAGACCGTCCTCATCTTCGTCGCGTCCGTGCTCATCACGTTCTTCTTCTTCTTCATCGCCGGACGCCAGCGCCGGCTCGTGCCGACGGGGGTCCAGGGCCTCGCCGAGTCGAGCATCGACTTCGTGCGGGAGAGCATCATCCTCGAGACCATGGGCCCGGATGGCTTGGGTTACCTGCCATTCCTCGTCACCATGTTCTTCTTCGTCTTCTTCATCAACATCTTCGAGATCATCCCGCTGGTGCAGTTTCCGGGGAACGCTCGCATCGCGGTGCCGCTGTTCCTCGCCCTGCTCGTCTGGTTCATGTTCAACATCGTCGGGATCGCCCGGCAGGGGTTCTTCGGCTACGTCAAGAACTCGGTCATTCCGCCGGGAGTGCCGAAGGTCATCCTGCCGCTGCTCGTGTTCATCGAGTTCATCTCGGTGTTCATCGTGCGGCCGTTCTCGCTCGCCATCCGGCTCTTCGCCAACATGCTCGCCGGTCACCTCATCCTCGTGACCTTTGCGATCCTGTCCGCGGCGATCTGGGGCTCGGCCATCTATTTCAAGATCGGCGCGCTGTTCCCGTTCGCGCTGCTGGTCGCGCTGATGGCGTTCGAGATCCTGGTCTCCGCACTCCAAGCGTTCATCTTCACGATCCTGACGGGCGTCTACATCGGCCTGTCCATGCACCCCGAGCACTAAGGAGGTTCCCTTGCTAGATCCAGTCATGTTGGCCGCACAAGGAGCCGGTGAGCTCCAGTCGGGCCTCACCGCGATCGGCCGTGGGATCGTCTACGGCGGCGCTGCCATCGGCCCCGGCATCGGCATCGGGCTCGTGGTCGGCAACGCGATCACCGCCATGGCCCGGCAGCCCGAGGCGGCCGGCACCGTCCGCACGACGATGTTCCTGGGCATCGCGTTCACCGAGGCGCTCGCGCTCTTCGGGTTCGTGCTGTCGTTCATCATCAGCGGCTAGGAGTCACCATGCGGATCCGCTTGTTGTTCGCCGCCGTTCTCGTCGCCCTCGTGGGGGTGGTCGCCACCCCCGCGGTCGCCCATGCCAACGCCCAGGCGAAGCCCCGGGGCGAGGCCGAGGAGGACTGCATCAAGCTCCTCGAGGACGGCAAGAAGATCGACGACTGCCAGGAGGCGCCGAGCCTGATCCTCCCCGAGACGAACGAGATCATCTGGGGCGGGCTCGCGTTCGTCGTGCTCCTCCTGCTCATGTGGAAGTTCGGGCTGCCGCCGGTGCGGAACATGATGAAGCAGCGAGAGGACCGCATCCGCGACGACCTCGAGCGGGCCGAGCGCACGCGCACCGAGGCCGAGGAGGAGCTGGCGAACTACCGCCGGCAGGTCGCCGACGCGCGCAGCGAGGCGTCGCGCATCCTCGAGGAGGCGCGTCAGTCCGCCGACGAGGTGAAGCGCCAGATCCAGACGCAAGCCGAGGCGGACGCAGCCGACACGCGCAACCGGGCCCAAGAGGACATCCGGCTCGCCGCCGAGCGCGCCCAGGCCGACCTCCAAGGCCGGGTCGCGGACCTCTCGATCGAGCTCGCAGAGAAGATCGTCGAGCGGAACCTCGATCGCGACACGCAGCTCGCTCTGGTCGAGAGCTACATCGGCCAGGTCGGCGACGGGAACGGGAGCCGGTAGCAGGCATGGCGGAAGGCGGACGCGTCGACGCGTACGCGCAGGCGTTCTTCGGAGTCGCGCGCGCCGAGCAGCACGGCGGCGCGGTCGAGGACGACCTGTTCCGGTTCGCCCGCGCCCTCGAAGCTGACGACCACCTCCGGGGCGCCCTCGCCGACCGTGCCCTCCCCGCCGAACGGCGGATCGCCGTCGTCGAGGAGCTCATGGGCGGCGCCGCGATGCCGGCCAGTGTCGGGCTGGTGTCGATGGTCGTCGGCGCCGACCGGGCAACCGACCTGCCCGCGATCGTCGACCGGTTCCTCGAGCTGTCGGCCGAAGAACGGCGCCACGACGTGGCGGAGGTTCGCGCCGCGGTCCCGCTCGACGATCGGCTGCGGGACCGGCTGAGCAAGGCGCTCAGCGACGCCACCGGCAAGGAGATCGAGGTCAAGGTCGTCGTCGATCCCACCGTGCTCGGCGGCGTCGTGGCCCGTATCGGCGACACCGTCATCGACGGCACGGTGCGCCGGCGGTTGGAGCAACTCAAGGAACGAATCTGACGGGATGAACGGGAAGAACGCATCTCATGGCTGAGCTGTCCATCAACGCCGACCAGATCGCCGAGGCGCTCCGCAAGCACGTCGGCGGGTTCGAGACCGGGGTCGAGAAGGCACGCGTCGGGCGCGTGCTCGAGGTCGGCGACGGGATCGCCCGCGTTTCGGGCCTGCCCGACACGGCGGTCAACGAGTTGCTGGAGTTCGAGGGCGGCACCCTCGGGCTGGCCCTCAACCTCGACGAGGACACGATCGGCGCCGTCGTGCTCGGTGAGGCGGACGAGGTCGAAGAGGGCGACGCCGTACAGGAGACGGGGCGGATCCTCTCGGTCCCCGTCGGCGACGTCATGCTCGGCAGGGTTGTGAACGCGCTGGGCCAGCCCATCGACGGCAAGGGCCCGATCAACACGGAGACGTACCGGCGACTCGAGATCCAGGCGCCCGACATCGTCGACCGTCAGCCGGTGCACGAGCCGCTGCAAAGCGGCATCAAGGCCATCGACGCGATGACCCCGGTCGGTCGGGGCCAACGCGAGCTGATCATCGGCGACAGGAAGACCGGCAAGACCACGGTCGCGGTCGACACGATCCTGAACCAGCGCGGCCAGGGCGTGAAGTGCATCTACGTCGCCGTCGGCCAGAAGGGCTCCAC
>DATFVT010000350.1:0-3190 GCA_035260105.1 Acidimicrobiia bacterium | reverse complement strand
GCCTCGCCGTCCTCGAGCAGCGAGATGTTCGACCACACCCGCAGCCGGGAGGGCGGCTCCGCGGGACCGGTGGCGATCCCGAGGACCCCGTGCGACTCGCTGACCAGCACCAACGGCGCGGTCTCGATCAACGAGACGTCGGCGCGGCTCAGGACGGCGGCCAGCCGGTCCGGGCGCGCCACGACCAGCGCCACCCGGAGCTGGTCGGACAGGCGGGCGACGACCGCGTCGCGATCCACCGCCGAGACGAGGCGCGCCGCGTAGAACCCGCCACCGGGCCGGAACGCCTTGCGCGCTTGGCTGTGGTGCACGCGCTCGTGCATCGGACTGTCTCCTCGTCGATCACGCACTCGCACCGTATCGACGAGGTGTGACAGGCACGAACGAATTACGGGTTGGCGCACGCGTCGCCACCCGCGGGACCGGCAAGGCCCATCGTCGTTACATTGGTCCGCCGGGGGTAGGGATGAGTCGGCTTCGTACGCTTGCGGTGCTCTCGAGTCTGACGGCGACAGCCGTGGTGCCGGTGCTGAGCGCGTCCCCCGGTTCGGCGAAGCCGGGTGCACCGCAGCAGCCGTTCCCGAAGGTCGACCAGCCGGGCGTGACGGACGACGAGATCCACGTCGGCGGAGTCGTGTCGAAGACCAATCCGCTCGGCGGGAACTACGCATCCGCGTTCGACGGCGTGAAGGCGTATTTCGACATGGTCAACGCGTCGAAGGACAAGGGCGTCTACGGGCGCAAGTTGAGGCTGACGTCGCGGCGTGACGACCAGGTCGCGATGAATCGCCAGGAGGTGCAGGCACTGCTCTCCGAGGACGACGTGTTCGCGGTGCTCCCGGTCGCTGTGTTGTTGTTCACGGGGGCGGACCTGCTCGGCCAGGCCGGGGTGCCGACGTTCGGCTGGAACGTCAATCCCGAGTGGGGCTCCGAGCACGCCGCGGGCCCGCCGAACCTCTTCGGAGAGAAGGGCTCGTATCTCTGCTTCACGTGCCCGGGCCAGCCCGTGCCGTGGCTCGCCAAGCAGCTGAAGGCCAAGAAGGTCGGCGTGGTCGCGTACCAGTCGCCGCAGTCGGCCGACTGTGCCAAGGGCGTCGAGGCCTCGTTCGACAAGTACCCGTCGGCCGACATCGCCTTCGTCGACACCAGTCTGTCGTTCGGTGTCAACGACCTGAGCACCGACGTCTCACGGATGAAGGACGAGAAGATCGACCTCGTCGTCTCGTGCATGGAAACCAACGGGACGTTGACCCTCGCGAAAGAGATGAAGAAGCAGGGCCTCGACGCGCCGCAGTACCTGTCGAGCTACGACCACGAGTTCATCGAGAAGAACGCGCCCTTCTTCGAAGGGTCCTACACAGCCACGTTCTTCACACCCTTCGAGGTCAAGCCGAAGCCGGCCGGTCTGAAGCAGTTCGAGCGATGGATGAAGCGGAGCGGCCTCGCGCAGAACGAGAACTCATTGGCGGGCTGGATGAACGCCGATCTCTTCGTCCGGGGTCTCCAGGCGGCGGGGCCAGAGTTCACCCGTCAGAAGGTCGTCGACGCGATCAACACCATGACCGACTACACCGCCGGCGGGCTCGTGGCCGGGATCGACTGGACCACAGCCCACCGCCAGGACCCGCCTGCGGGCTGCGCCGTCGTCTCGAAGATCGAGCGCGGGCGGTTCGTTCCCACCTTCGGCGAGCCCGGCCGGCCCTTCCGCTGCCTCCAGGCCAACCCGCTGCCGGACACCCTGCAGTCGAAGCCGACCTTCGGGTAGCGCCGCGCGCGTCAGTCCCCGGCACGGCGCCGCCGGCCTCGCTACCGTTTGGCCGACGCGGGTGGAGATCGGGGGCAGTGGAGATGGCCAGACCCACGACGGACGAGCTCCTCGCGCAGGTGCCGCTCTTCAAGGATCTGTCGAAGAGCCACCTTCGTCGGGTACGCAGCCTCGCGACGCGCGTCGACGTATCGCCCGGGCGGGTCCTCGCCCGAGAGGGCGGCGCCGGGCACGAGTTCGTCATCGTCCTCGAAGGTGAGGTGGAGGTTCGCCAAGGCGACGAGGTCGTCGCGACGTGCGGGGCGGGCGACTTCTTTGGTGAGATCTCCCTGATCGACCGGCGGCCCCGTACGGCGACCGTCGTCGCCACCTCCCCGGCGGTGCTGGATGTCATCGGCCAGCGGGAGTTCTCGGGGTTGCTGGCCGAGGAACCGGAGATCGCCGAGCAGATCCGCGCCACCGCGGCTCGTCGGTTGGAGGAGGACGCCCACCGCGGGGAGTGATCAACGGCGGCTCACGCATTGATCTGCACCGGGGTTCCGAGCGGCAACATCATCGTGAGCATGGTGATCGCACCGTTGTCCATGCGGATGCAGCCGTGGCTGACGCTCTTCCCGAGTGCCGATGCGTCGTTGTTCCCGTGAATGCCGATCTCGGCGTCACCGCCCGCGAACGTCGTGAGCGCGTCGGAGTGCGCCGAGAGCCCGTACGCGAACGGCCCGTACACGCTGCCCGGATCGGGTGTCTGCAGCAGGACCCGTGTGTAGTAGAGACCCGGCGGCGTCGGCGTCGCGGGAGCACCGACCGCCACCGGCCCTTGATAGATCGCCTGAGTGGCGTTGAACGCCGTGATCTGATGGGCGGCGACATCGACTTGGATGTGAAAAGGGTTCTGGCTCAGCTGCACGTCGTCGGCGTGCATCCAGCCGCTGCTTCCGTTGGGCCTGATCGGCAACAGCACTCGGACCCAACCGGGGCGTTGCTCCTGGACGAGGAACACCTCCGGCACGGTCGGCTTGGACGGGTCGTCGTCGAGGTTCCAGGTCGGGCCGAACGTCATCTTCGGCTGCGCCGACGACGGATCGTCGAACACGCCGGCGAGGGGCGCACGGACCTGCGCGATCACGCTGACACCCGGCGGCAGGGTGGTGGAGGTCGGCGCCGGAGAGGACGTGCTCGGAGGGATCGGCTTGGTACCTGCGGTGCGCGGTGATCCGCCTCCGCCGCCGCATGCCACGGCCAGCACGGCCGCGACTCCCGTCGCCAGAGCCGATCTCACGATCCGAGCGCGCCAAGTGGTCATGACGCGAACAAGCAGATCACGCGCAGGTGCCCCGGAGGCCGCGCCCCCGGGGCACCCGTCATTCCTGGTGTCCGCACTCGCGCTAACCGGCCGTCCGGGGCACACCCTGGACCGGCACCGCC
>DATFVT010000349.1:0-7878 GCA_035260105.1 Acidimicrobiia bacterium | reverse complement strand
CTCGGCGTTCGCTTCTCGTTCTCCCGTTTCGCCCTTGCGTTCATGGAGTAACACTGATCGTCCACGGTTGTCCAGGATTTATATAGGTGAACCGTTTAGGACCTTGGTCATTTCCGATCGTCCACGGTTGACAATGGTGAGGCCTGAGACGTACCTTGGGCCATTACCCCCGCGAGCAGGGGCGGGGGTGCTTTCGCGCAAGCGGACGGAAACCTCGGCGCACTCGCTGGCGAGCTGCTGGAGAGGCACTGCCGAGTGACCACCCGCTGCGTTCTCGAGAAAGGCGCAGGGCAGGAAGACATGGCAAAACGATTCGGGATCGTGCTGGGGGTGGCTGCGGCCGGCGTGATGGCGCTCGGGGCGCTTCTGCCCGCCACCGCGGGCGCGGATGACATCATCTGGTCCAGGGAGTCAGGCACAGACTCCATCCGGGTCGGCACCGTGCTCGGCACCGGCGCCTCGACCCTGTTCGCCGACGGCGGTCGTCCGTGCGGGATCGCGGCCGATCCCGCGGCCGGCAAGGTCTACTGGGCCAACTGGGACGGGGGCGAGATCCGGGTCGCCAGCCTGAACGGCACGGGGACCGCCTCTACGCTGTTTCCCGCGTCCGGAGGCCACCTTTGCGGCGTCGCGGTCGATCCCGCGGCCGGCAAGATCTACTGGGCCAACTTCGACACCAACCAGATCCGGGTCGGCAACCTGAACGGGACCGGCACGGCGTCGACCCTGTTCGCAGACCCGGCCGGAAGCGCTCCGAGCGGTGTAGCGATCGACCCCGCGAACAACAAGATCTACTGGACGAACCAGTTCTCCGACGAGGTTCGGGCCGGGAACCTGGACGGCTCGGGCACCGCCCAGACCCTGTTCAGCGGCGAGGACAACCCCATCGGGGTCACGGCCAATCCCGCCGCCGGCAAGATCTACTGGACCGACCTCAACTCCGGCCAGGTCCGGGTCGGGCCCCTGGGGGGCAGCACCGTGGGTCCCGCACAAACCTTGTTCAGCGGTGAGAACTCTCCGAGCGGGCCGGCGATCGACCCGACAACCAACAAGATCTACTGGACCAGCTTTTTCGGGGGCCAGGTCCGGGTCGGGCCAGTGGGGGGCAGCGCTGTGGGCGCCGCACAAACCCTGTTCGGCAACGAGGGCGCATCGCTGTTCGCCGCGCTGGTGAAGGCGCCTGTGAACACCGGTCGTCCCGCGATCTCCGGCGGTGCCAAGACCCTGAGGGAACTCAGCTGCCAAAACGGGACGTGGGCGCCCGACTTGCTCGCGTCGTTCTTGTTCAGGGCCCCGACCACCTACGCCTATCAGTGGCAGGTGAACGGGTCGAACATCCCAACGGCGATCGGTCGTACGTACACGCCCAACCTGGCCGGCGACTACACGTGCACTGTGACCGCCGCCAACCGCGCCGGGTCGACCTCGCAGACGAGCTCTGTGAAGCAGGTCAAGGACAAGTAGGCCGACGTCAGCGGGCGATCAGCCCTCCAGGAGGCAGGATGCGAACCCTACCGATCAACGCGCAGACGACAATGTTCACGTCTGTCGTGCCAATCCCTACGGTCGGCAACCTACCCGTGAACTCCTATCTGATCCGGGGCGCGGAGCCGACACTGATCGACACCGGGATCACGCCCGAGGTGGCGGAGTTCGGCGTTGCGCTGCGAGATCTCATCGACCCGAACGAGATCCGATGGATCGTCGTGACGCACGCGGATCGCGACCACGTCGGGGCTCTCAGTCGACTCCTCACCGAAGCGCCGAACGCAACCGTCGTGACCAGCCTCGTGACCTTCGGGCTCATGAGCGCGGGATCGGAGCCCATCCCGCCCGAACGGGCATTCATAGTCCGCGACGGAAGCACTCACGACATCGGCGATCGTACGCTCCATGCCGTGCGGCCTCCGATGTTCGACAACCCGGGGACGCTCGCGGTCTTCGACCCGAAGCAGAACATCCTGTTCAGCGCAGACTGCTTCGGTGCGCCGTTCAGCACCCCCGAAGCCGCGCTGGCTGAGGACGTCGCCGCCATCCCCCACGACGAGTTGGAGCCGGCCCAGCTCCTATGGGGAAGTGTCGACAGCCCGTGGGCCCACTTCGTGGAGGAGGCCCGGTTCGCCGACAATCTCAACCGGTTCCTGCGGGACCGGCCGGACAAAGTGCTGAGTACCCACAGTCCGCCGATTCACGGAGACCTCGATCGGCACGTCCAGACGCTGACGAAGCTGCCATCGTCGACGCCGTACGTCACGGCTGACCAAGCTGCGCTCGATGCCTTCATGGCGGCGATGGCGCCGCAGTAGTAGCGACGGGCGCTTCGGGCTCCGGTATGAGCGCTCGGTGCGACCATGACAAGCCATGGGCGGGGACCTTCCGGAGACGCGTTGGGCGATGTCCCCGGTCGGTCAGCAGCGCCGATGGAACGATCCGATGGTCCGGGGTTCGATCCCCCGGCGGCCGACTCGGACGCGTGCTGCTCAGCAGGCGTCGCCGTCACGCCTGAAACCGGTCGCGCTCCTCGGGGTCGTCGAAGCCGATGACGGTCCAAACGTGCTCGGCGCCGCTGCGTCGTATGCCCTCCACACGGTGGTTGCCGTCCTCCAGAACCAGTCGGCCATCCTGATACGACGCGATCACCGGCGGGGGCTCCCACCCGTCCTCCACCTTCTCCTCGAGATCGTCGACGTCGTCGCGCCAGTAGTCGTCATCGACCGCGCAGAGAACCGCTTCACCGGGAGGCCCGGCCAGGCGATGCAGCTGCGTCAGCGGAACCTGGACGGGGCCGAGCCACCACCGGAGTCTGGCCGTGAGCTCGTCGGCCAGCACGGCGTTGTCACTGCCCGGGCTCGCGAGGAACTCGGCGACCCACGGCCCCAGCGCGTCGTGTGCGCCGGCGGCACGCGCAGCATCGAGAGAAAGCCGGTCGTCATCCGTCATGCCGCGTCCCTACCCACCTGGCCACGAGGGGTCACCAGACGAGTCGGAAGCCGCGTCAGCTGTGGCGCGCGGGAGAAGGTGGCTCAACTCGTTGAACGAGTGCAGTGTCCACCGTTCGGCCTCGCTCTCCCACTCCCACTCGGTGAGGCCCGTGTTCCCCGGTTGGACCCGAGAGCTGTTCCCCGCCCGTCCGGTTCCGAGCAGGACGCGCACCGAGGCGATGATCACGCCGCCGTGGCACACGGCGACGACCGTCCGGCCGGCGTACTCCTGCGCGAGCCGTTCGAGAACCTGCTGCACGCGCTGGTGGAAGCTGTTCCAGCTCTCTCCCTCCGGCGCGAACACGCGGTCCGGTTCCGCCTCCATGTCGAACGATCCATAGCGAACGCCCCATTCGGCCCACTCCAACCCGTCCGCCTCGCCGGTATGGACCTCGCACAGATCGCACTCACGGCCGAAGGTCTCGATCCCGAGCCCGGGTGCGATGATCTCCGCCGTCTCCATGGCCCGCGGGATGACGCTGGAGAGCAGGACGTCGGCCCGCACCCGGCCCGACACCGCGAGGTAGTCCCGGAGCGCCGCAGCCTGCTCCCGGCCGCGATCGGTCAAGCCCGTGCAGCCGCGAGGCCCACCGATGACCCCATGGAAGCCGACGTGCGCGTCTCCGTGACGGACGAGTACCAGTCGCATGGTCTGTTCACCGTACGGGCTTGTCCAAGGAGACTCCGACAGCCCTTTCTCTAGGAGAGTGGCGCGTCGGGCGGCGCGTTCCAATGGACCGGCGGGACATCCGTGGGCACCCGATCGCCCGCGGGAGTCTGGCGCAGCGCGGCGAGGACGTCGCGCCCGAGAGAATCGAGGCTCCGCCGGAGCGCATCGACCGTCACGGCCCGCGCGTTCTCGAGCTCGGACGCCGCGGCATGCAGGCGCTGTAGCTCCTCGAGCAGCGCGGTCTGCTCATCGAGGGCTTCCCGGAGGTCCTCGATCCGCCGATCGGGCGCCGTCCCGGACGCGGTCGTCGGAAGCCGGTGCCTCGCCCCTTCGTCGTACCCGGCGCGTTGCGATCCCGCTGCCTGCTCGAGCGCCCTTCGTTGGTCGGCCGCCACCTGTTGGAGCTCGGCCCGCTTGTCGGCCGCCGACGCCTCGAGGACCTCGAGCTGGTCGATCGCCGCCCGCTCGATGTCCGCGAGCCACCGCTGCGCCTCGGCCGCGATCGCGTCGTGATGGTCCTCGAGCGTGGCCTCGAGCTCCTTGAGGCGTCGGCTCAGGGCTTCGTCGAACGTGTAGCGCCGCCCACCCACCACGGCGCGAGCCTTGCACCACGCCGCCGACCGCGAGCGACCTCCCGGGCTGTCGCCTCCCGGGACTCAGGTGGAGGAGGTGGCCCCGGCGCCTCCCGTGTCCAGCTCGACGACCACGTACGTGGTGCCGTCGTTGCTGACGACGCTGGCGCTTCCGGTGTAGGCGCCCGAGAACTCGACGGTTCCCACGAAGGCGCTGCCCGCGCCGGCCGAGCTCGAGTTGTTGACGGTGTACGCGCTGTTGGACTTGTAGAAGTTGAACACGTCCTCGGGCTTGCTCGTCGCGCTGAACACGCCGATGAGGACGGTCTTGTTCGTGTTGCCCAGCGAGCCCGAGCCGGCCTTCTTGGTGTCGGGGGCGACCGGGAACCCGGAAGGCCAGCCCGGCGGCAGCTGGCCGTCGAGCGACAGCGATGCCTGACCATCCGGCGTGCTCACCTGGAAGCTCTTGCGGCTGCTCTTCGAGGTCGTGGTCGAGGACGACTTGCTCGAGCTGTCGTCCGAGCAACCCACGGCGACGGCGCCGATCAATGCCGCGATCGCCGCCACCCCTGCCAATCTCCGCGTCGTCTTCACGGTTCCCCCTCTCACGTGCGCGCAGCGAGGCTAACCGCCGCCGACATCGGCGGGCAGTGCGCCGCCCGTTTTGTCCCGTGCCCGCTCCCCGGCGCCGCCGCCGATCGGGTGAACGTCAGTCGAGGCGGGCCGCGACCGGGGCCGGTGGGGCGGTGGTGCGGACGCGCGCGCCCAGCGGGCGGTGCTGCCGGACGATCACGACGACCAGAGCGACGATGATCGTCAACTCGAACAGGACGAGGGCGACGTTCGCCGCGAAGAGCGCCTGGTAGGGAAGCGTCCCCGGGAAGCTCTGGCGGTACTGGTACGCGACCAGGTACAGCGCCGACTGCGCGAGGACCAGGCGGGTGAGGCCCGAGCGCCACTCGAGCACGAGCACCGGCAACGCCCACGCCGCGTACCAAGGCAGCACGTACATCGAGGCGAGCAGGTACGCGACGAGCGCACTCCCGACGACGAGGGTGGGCGTCCGGTCGCGCAACCGCCCGGCGACGAGGACGGCGGCGAGCAGGAGCACCGCGATCATCGAGATCGTCGCCACCGGGCGCAGGAACTCGGGGGACAGCGGGGCGCGGTCCAGCCCGAACAGCCTCGACCACCCGTCCGGTCCGGTGAGGAGCCAGATCGAGTTCCGGCTCATCTGGAGCCGCGCGTCCTGGAGCGGCTGGAGCGCGTCGAAACCCCCGCTGACCGCGTACCCGAGGGCGACGACGCCACCGGCGGCCGCGCTCGAGATCAGGGCCGGCCGGGGGCCGCGCCGCCGCCAGACCCAGACGACGAGGGCGACGAGCCCGAGCAGGGCGACGAGCTTGACCAGCGCGCCGAGCGCGATGGCGACCGCCGCGAGCACGAACCGCTCTCGGGTCGCGAGCAGCACGCCGGCGAGGAGCGCGAGGCCGACGAGGGCGTCGTTGTGCCCCCCGTTGACGATGTCGTAGATGACCAGCGGGTTGAGGCCGATGAGGGCGACGGCCGCCGGTGCGCGTGTCCGTCTCGCGACGAGCAGCGCGGCGAGGAACACCGACAAGGCCGCCAGGCCCTGGAAGAGCATCCGCGTCGAGCGACCGTCCGTGTTCGTGACTGCGACCACCGCGGCCGAGATGCCGTTCCACAGCGGCCCGTACACGGACGCCGTGTTCTGCCAGACCGGGCGGACGCGCCGCACGGCGCGGTCGTTGGCGTACTCGACCGGCACGTGCCGGTACGGGCTGGCGCCGTAGTGCGACACCATGCGCCCGTAGGCGGCGTACGACCAGATGTCCGTCGAGTCGCGGGGCCAGTACGTCACCGCCACGACGAGGAGCCCCAACGTGACGGTGAGCACCGTGCGCATGCCGAGGGCGCGCCGCCACCGGCCGACACCGACCGCCAACGCCAGGGCCACGAACGCCAGTGCGAGGAGACCGGCGCGCCCGATCGAGGCGAACCGGTGGGCGACGGCGGTCGTGGTCGCCGCCGCCGAGACGAGCACGAGCGCGAGGACCGTGACGCGGTCGGCGGTGGTGGGCGCGCCCGCGCCCCCGGGGTCGGCCGGCACGGCCCGAAGTCTGACCGACCGGCGATGAGAGTCGGATGAAAGGGCGGCGAACAGCTAGGGAACGATTCGGGCAGCGGTCGCCTCGGTGCCCACGACCACGTCGAAGCCGTCCCGAGCGCCGAGCCACTCGCGATTGGCCCGGTGGACGGCATCGCCATCGTCGTAGCGATTGAGGACGACGGTCACCGGTGCGGGGCCGAACGCGTCCAACGACATGCGGACGGCGTTGATCGTCCCGAGGCCGGCGTCGGCGACCAGGAGGACGAGATCGGGTCCGATCGCGCACGCCAGGGAGACGTTGTCGCCGTCGGCGGCGATCGGCGATCGCGCTCCGCCGGCGCCTTCGACGACGCCGACGTCGGTGCGCGGCGGCCAGCGGAGCTCGGCGACCAGATCGCCGACGGTGAACACGGGCGCGCCGAGCGCAGCGGCGGCCATCGGCGGCGCGAGCGCGCGCGCATACCACCGATGCGGAGGGCACACGTCGTGGGCGGACTCGCCGGTGGCGGCGGCGAGAGCGTCGGCGTCGGTCGACGTATCGGCGGCGTCGAACGACTGCGCCGGTTTCCGTGCGCAGACGCTTCGTCCGCCGGCGCGCAGATGATTCAGCACCTCGGACGCGACCCACGTCTTGCCGACGGCGGTCCCGGTGCCGGCGACGAACACGACGCGCGCCGGGCGGGCGGTCACAGGTCGGCGAGCGCCGCCGCCAGGCCGTCGACCTGGGACGGTGAGTGCACCGCCGACAGCGCGATCCGCAGGCGAGACGTGCCGGCCGGCACGGTCGGTGGCCGGATCGCGGGGACGAGCATGCCCTGCTCGAGGAGGGTCGCGGCGGCCGCCAGGGTCCGCACCTCGTCCCCGAAGACGACGGGCACGATCGGCGACGGGTGACCGGGCCGCACGCGCTCGACGTTGGCGCGCAGGCGCGCCGTGAGCTCGCGTCCTTCGGGCGATCGGATCACGCCGACCCCGGCGAGCGCGGCGGCGGTGTCGGCGGGCGAGAGCGCGGTCGTGAAGATGTACGAGCGGGCGCGGTTCACGACGAGCTCCGTGTAGCGGGCCGGGCCGGCGACAAAGCCGCCGAGCGCGCCGACCGTCTTGGAGAGCGTCCCGATGCGCACGGCGTCGAGACCGGTGAGATCCGGATCGGGGCCGAGCACGGCGTGGGCCTCGTCGAGTACGAGGAGCGCGCCGCGACGCGCGCACAGGCCGGCGAGCGCGTCGACGTCGGCGAGGTCGCCGTCCATGGAGAACACGGTGTCGGTGACGACGACGGCCCGCTCGGTGGGGACGGCGGCGAGGAGATGCTCCAGGTGGTCGAGGTCGCGGTGGCGGTACACCTCGACGTGGGCGCGGCTGAGGCGGCAGCCGTCGATGATCGACGCGTGGTTGAGCTCGTCGGAGCAGACGAGCACGCCGGGGCCGCCGAACGTCGTCAGCACGCCGAGGTTGGTGGCGAACCCGGTGGGGAAGAGGACAGCGCGCTCGGCGCGCTTCCACTCCGCCACGGCCGCCTCCAGG
>DATFVT010000348.1:0-4531 GCA_035260105.1 Acidimicrobiia bacterium | reverse complement strand
CTCGCCGGTCACGACGAGCGCGGCGCCGACCAGCGCGTCGTCGAGTCGTGCGGCGCGCGCGACGACGTCGAAGCCGGGCTCGAGCTGCGCGCCGATGGCGGCCAGCCCGCCCGCGAGCCCGCCCGCCGCCCCCCCGCCCTCGAGCTCGGTCACGTCGACGCCGGTCCGCTCCTCGTACACATCGGCGAGCCGGGCGAGCCGTCCCGTCAACAGCGACACCTGGGCGGATGTCGCGCCCTTCTGAGGCCCGTACACGGCGGCGGCGTCGAGGAACGGCGTGGCAACGTCGCACGCGACCGTGACGTCGTGCCCGACGAGCGACCACCCGAGCGCGTCCACGGCGGCGAGGCCGCCGTCCGTCGTCGCGCTCCCGCCGACGCCGACGATCACGCGGCGTGCACCGCCGCGCAGCGCGGTGGCAATCAGCTCGCCCGTCCCGCGCGTCGACGCGCGCAGCGGGTCGTTGCGCAACCCGACGAGCTGCAGGCCGCTGGCGCGCGCCATCTCGACCACCGCGGTGCCGTCCGGCAGGAGCGCCCACTGCGCCGCCACCGGGTCACCCAACGGGCCCGTGACGGTGGCAGTTCGCGTCGACCCGCCCCGGGCCGCGAGCAGGGCGTCGAGTGTCCCCTCGCCGCCGTCGGCCAGTGGCAAGCGGCGCGCGGTGAACCCGGCCGCCTCGACGCCCGCCGCCATGGCATCGGCCGCCGCGCCTGCAGTCAGCGAGCCGCGGAACTTGTCGGGAGCCACGATGGCGACGGCCACGGTAGATAGATTGCACCGAGTGCCGGAACGTGTCCCGCTCCTCGAGAAGGGCCTCGGCGAATACGCGCCGATCGTGGGTCCCGAGGTGCTCGACCGCATCGAAGCGCTCGCCGAGCCCTTGCGCGGGCTCCGGGTGCTGCACATCAACGCGACTGCGTACGGCGGAGGCGTGGCCGAGCTCCTCGCCACGCACGTCCCGCTGCTCCGCAGCGTCGGCATCGACGCCGAATGGCAGGTGATGAGCGGCAGCGACGCGTTCTTCGGCATCACCAAGGAGGTGCACAACGCGCTCCAGGGCGCCGACGTCGACTGGTCGGACCGAAAGCAGCACATCTATCTCGAGCACGTCCTCGACAACGCGCTCCGCCTCGAGGGCGAGTGGGACGTCGTCATCGCACACGATCCGCAGCCGGTCGCGCTGCGGAGCTACGTCCGGGACTCGTCACTCCGCTCGCCGAACACGAAGTGGGTGTGGCGCTGCCACATCGACCTCACCGATGCCAACCCGTCGGTGTGGGAGTTCTTCCGGCCGTACGTCGAGCTCCACGACGCGTCCGTGTGGACGATGAAGGAGTTCGTCCCCGACTCGCTGGCGATGGAGCGCGTGCTGGAGCGGCACCCGTCGATCGATCCGCTCTCGGTGAAGAACCTCGACATGCCGGCACCGTTCGCCGAGGAGCTCTGCCGCCAGTACGGGCTCGACGTCCGTCGACCGATCGTGTGCCAGGTGAGCCGGTACGACCCGTGGAAGGACCCTGTCGGTGTCATCCGCGCGTTCCGGATCGTCCGCGAGAAGGTCACGGACGCGCAGCTACTCCTCGCGGGATCGATGGCCACCGACGACCCGGAAGGGTTCCGTGTCTGGGAGGAGGTGCAGGAGGAGCGGGCCGGCGACCCCGATATCTACACGCTCTCGAACCTTCACCAGGTGGGCAACGTGCAGATCAACGCGTTCCAGCGCGTCGCCGACGTCGTGATCCAGAAGTCGATCCGGGAGGGCTTCGGCCTCACCGTGAGCGAGGGGCTCTGGAAGGGCCGGCCCGTCGTCGGCGGGCGCGCGGGCGGGATCGTGCTGCAGCTCCGTGACGGCTTCGACGGCTATCTCGTCGACAGCGTCGAGATGTGCGCGGCGCGCACCATCGACCTCCTTGCCGATCCCGTGGGTGCCGACGCGATGGGCGCGCAGGGCAAGGAGCACGTGCGCGAGCACTTCCTGGCGACGCGCGAGCTCGAGGACTGGCTCCTCCTGCTGACGGAACTGCGCGAGTGATCGTCGTCTCCCACCGGGGGCCGGCGACGTTCGTCCGTCGCGACGACGGCACGTTCCAGGCGCGGCGCGGGTCGGGCGGCTTGGCCGGCACGCTGGGCCGTCTCGTCCACGACGGCTTCGACGGGCCCGTCGGCTGGGTGGCGGCGGCGATGACCGACGACGACCGGGCGGCGGTCGCCGCCGGCCAGGTCGTGCTGCCGGACGTCGCGCTCGAGCTGCTCGACATCGACGCCCGCGAGCACCGCCTGCATTACGACCTGGTGTCGAACGCGACCTTGTGGTTCCTGCACCACGGCCTGTTCGACCTCCCGCGCCGCCCCCGCTTCGACGACCGCTTCCGCGAGGCGTGGGACGCGTACGTCGCCGTGAACCGCGCCTTCGCGGATCGGGTGGCCGAGGTCGCCGAGCAGGGCGACATCGTCCTGGTGCAGGACTACCACCTCGCGCTCGTGCCCGGTCAGCTCACCGCCCGCCGTCCGGACCTCCGGGTGGTGCACTTCACACACACGCCGTTCTGCGGCCCGAACTCGATCCGCGTGCTGCCCGACGACGTCGGGCGTGACATCTGCGAGTCCATGGCCACCGTCCCCTGCGGGTTCCACACCCTGCGCTGGGCGCGCGCCTACGAGGCGTGCGTGGAGACCGTCCTCGGTCCCGACCACGGGACGGTGCTGACGTTCGCAGCGCCGCTGGGGCCCGACCCCGCCGACCTCGGAGAGGCGATCGACTCCCCCGAGGGCCGCGCCGCGCTCGACGAGCTCTCGGAGTACTTGGGCGACCGCCTGCTCCTGCTGCGCAGCGACCGCATCGACCCGTCGAAGAACATCGTGCGCGGCTTCCTCGCCTACGACCGTCTCCTCGAGCGGACCCCGGAGTGGCGGGAGCGGGTCGTGTTCGTCGCGAGGCTGAACGAGTCCCGGCAGGGGCTGCCCGAGTACCAGGCGTACGCGCAGGAGGTGGAGCAGGCGGCCGCGCTCGTGAACGAGCGGTGGGCGCGCCGTGACTGGGAGCCTGTCGTGACCGACCTGCGCGACGACTTTCCCCGCAGCGTCGCCGGCTACGTGCGCTACGACGCCCTGCTCGTGAACCCGCTGAAGGACGGGCTCAACTTGGTCGCCAAGGAGGGGCCGACGATGAACCGCCGTGACGGTGTCGTCTGCCTCTCGCCCGAAGCGGGGTCGTACGACGAGCTCGCGCCGGCGGTCCTCGCCGCGCACCCGTACGACCTCGACCAGACAGCCGGCGCGCTGCACACGGCATTGTCCATGCCGCCCGATGCCCGTCGCGATCAGGCGATCCGGCTGCGCGAGCTCGCCGCCGCGCACACGCCCGCGACCTGGTTGCAGGCGCAGATCAGCGCGGCGTGCGAGTAGCGGCGGCGAGGTCCGAGAGGAGCGCCACCAGGCCCGCGGGACCGTCGACGCTGAGGTCGGCGTGCGCCAGCAGCTCGGCCGGCGCCTCGGCCGACCCGACCGCGATGCGGACGGCGTGCTCGAGCCGGCCGGCCCGGGCCAGCCGCTCGAGGGCGGCGAACGCGTCGAGGTCGCCCCGGTCGTCGCCGGCGAAGCAGGCGCCGGTCGAGCCGTCGACGAGCACCTCGACGGCTGTGCCCTTGTCGGCGGGAACCGGAGGCCGCAGCTCGCGCGCCATCTTCGTCGTATACACAGCCAGACCGTGGGCGCGGGCGACGCGGTCGACGACGTCGATCGCATCAAGCTCGCGTTCGGGCGCCGTGCGCCAGTGCACCGTGACGGCGACGCCCGCCTTGCGCTCCACGAGCAGGCCGGGGAGCTCGCGCTCCAGCTCGTCGGCGGCGGCCGCGACGGCGCCGAGGTAGGGCTCGGCCCGACCGTCGACGACGGCGCGCCCGTCGACCATGCGCTCGAGGCCGTACTGGCCGACGAGCGTGAGCCCGGGGACGTCGACCGCACGGGCGAGGAACTCCACCGGCCGGCCGCTGACGACCGCCACGGTCGCGAACGCGCCGGTCAGGTCGCCGAGCGCGTCGCGGGCGGCGGGGAGGGCGCGCGCCGACGCCGGGTCCTCGACGATCGCCGAGATCGAGCCGTCGAAGTCGACGAGGACCGCCGATTCGCGTGGTCGCGCCGCCAGCGGGAGCAGCGGTGCCGGCAGGGGCACAGGTCGGGGTTATTGACCGAGGAGCACGACGCAGTTGACGGTCTCGGTCTCGGGCAGCGGCGGGCTCGCGAACGGCTCGACGGTCGTGCCCGCGCCGACGTCGCCCTGGAGCTGCGCGGCCTCCTTCTCGAAGCCCTGCTTGCACTGCACGGCCGTACCGCGGCGGGCATTCGTGTTCGTCGGCTGAGCGAGCTGGTACCCGAGTGTGCGCAGCTTGTTCGTCATGTTCCCGGCGGCACCAGACGCGGCGCCGGCGTTGAACACGACGACTCGCACCTCGCTGCGCGCTCTCGCGTTCCCGCTCTTGGCGGTCGTCGCGGGTTGCGACGAGGCGGGTGCGGCGGCAGTGGAAGGCGC
>DATFVT010000347.1:0-11004 GCA_035260105.1 Acidimicrobiia bacterium | reverse complement strand
TGCGGTCCGGGGTCGCCCGCTACAACCTCGAGGTGGCGAACCGCCTCGTCGAGCACTGCGAGCTCGACTGCTTCGTGGACGCGTGCGACTGGGTCCACGAGGACATCCGCCACGAGCTTCCCGCCAGCAGGATCCAGGCCGTCGGTCCGCGCCGCCCGCGCGGGTCGGCGGCGGGTTGGTTCCCCGCGCACACCCTCGGACGGACGATCGATCCCGCCCGGTACGACAGCGTCGTGTACACGATCGGGAACAGCTGGTTCCACCACGACACGCTCGCCCTCGCCCGCCGCTACCCGGGCATCGTGTGGTTCCACGACGTCGACCTCGTCGGTCTCTACATCACCTACGCCGACCGTCTCCTCGCCGCGGACCCGGACGCCGCCGTCGCGATGTTCCGGGACCTGCTCGGGCGCTACGGCGCCCGTGCCCACGATCTCCCCGTCACGCTGACCGACCGTCGCTGGGCGAACTACGAGCCCTACCGTCGCTCGGGGCTTCGCCTCGCGATCGAGCTGGCGTGCGACAGCCGGACGAGCATCGTCACGTCGCAGCTGGCCAGGAAGCTCCTCGAGTTCGACGCCGGTCCGATGGCGCCGCTGGCTCCGATCGAGGTGCTGCCCCTCGCCGTACGGCACCATCGCGCGCCGGCGCGCCCCGAGACGACCCTCCCGCTCGTGGTCACGCTGGGACGGCAGGAGGACGTCAAGCAGCCGGCGATGCTCATCGACGCCATCGCCATCCTGAACCGGTCCCGGCCCGTCCGCCTCGCCATCGTGGGCGAGATCCGCCCCGACCACCGCACCCGCCTCCGGCACCGGATCGCCGGCCACGGGCTCGAGAACGCGGTGGACGTCACCGGCTTCGTCACGGATCGCGCGTACCAGGCGTGGATCAACCGCTCGACGTGCGCGGTGCAACTGCGCGAGCACAGCATGGGCGAAGGCTCCGCCGCCGTCGGCGACGCGCTCGCGGCGGGAGTGCCGGTCGTCACGAACATCCCGTCGTGCCTCGAGCTCCCGGACGGGACACTGGAGCGGCTCGCCGTCGGGGCAGACGCCGAGCAGGTCGCGATCGCGATCGCACGGCTCCTCGACGATCCCGCCCGCCGGCGCGAGCTGCACGACGGCGCGCTGCGGTACGCGAGCTCGTGGTCCGTCGACGACCTCGCGTCGCGACTGATCGACATCGCCCGCGCCGACAGCTCGGGGCCGGCGACGCCGGCTCCGGAACGGCTGAGCGCGTGACCGCCGCCGGCTGGGCCCGCCTCGAGCTGCCGTGGCGCGACCCGATCGAGATGGCCGTTCCCGCCGACTACGACTTCCTCGCGACTCACGTCCTCGGCGCCGGGAAGTACTTCCCACCCCACTTCGAGCTCGCCCTGGAGCTGGCGCCGGCCGGCGGGGTCGTGCTCGATCTCGGCGCGCACCTCGGCACCTTCACGCTGGCGGCGGCGGCGAGCGGCCGGCGCGTCATCGCGGTGGAGGCGGCGCCGCGCAACATCGAGATGCTGACGGAGAGCGCGCGCGCCAACGGCCTCGAGGATGGCATCACGATCGTGCCCGCCGCCGTCAGCGACCGCAGCGGCACGGTCCGGTTCCAGCAGGAGGGCGCCTGGGGTCAGATCACCGAGTCGTGGTGGGCCGCCGACGTGGTCGAGGTGCCGGCGCGCACCGTCGCCGAGATCCTCGCCGACCTCGGCGTCGGGCGCGTCGACGTCGTCAAGATCGACGTGGAGGGCTCCGAGATCGCCGCCATCGCCGGCATGGCCGACCTCCTGGCCCGGCCCGACTCCCCCGCAGTCGTGTACGAGAGCAACGCGCACACGCTGCGGATGTTCGACGTCACTCCCGAGCAGCTCGTCGGCGCGCTCGCCGACTTCGGCTACGACAGCTATCTGGTCGACGGAGAGGAGCGGGAGCTCACGCCTGTGACGCGGGCGTCGTTCCAGCCCGAGACCAACGTCGACTACGCCGCCGTGAAGGGTGCGCTCCAGCTGCCCACCGGCTGGAGCGTGCTGCGGCCCCGGTCCGACAACGAGCTCGCCCGAGCCGTCTCGGCCGAGTCGCGCGAGCCGAGCGTCGCGCTGCGCGCCCAGTTGGCCCGCTCACTCGAGCGGGCACCGGCGTCGCTGCTGGCGCGCCGCGACGTGCAGCTCGCGCTCACCGCGCTCGCGCTCGACCCCGACGAGACGGTCGCGCGGGCGGCCGCGTGGTGGGTGCGCCGCGGAGGTGAACACGGGCCCGCGCGCCGTGCGGCCGGGCTCGGCGGCGTCCGGCAGCGGTTCCAGGGGCTCGGCGAGCAAGGCCGCGCGCTGCGCGACCGGCTGGGCCAGATCCGCATCCGGTGGGGCGCACGCCCGTGAGTACGCTGCATGGCGTGAGCGTTCCCGCGTTCAAGGAGTGGGCGGTCATCGTGCACGCGCTGCTCGAGGGTGAGCAGATCCTCGACGTGCGCAAGGGCGGGCTCCGCGAGGACGGCCGCCGCTTCGGCCTCCAGTCGACGCGGGTGTGGCTCTACCCGACCGCCGAGCACCAGCGGCCCGAGCTGCTGAAGCCGGCGTACCGCCGCACCGTCGACCTCGCGGCCGGCTCCCCCGTCGGCGAGCCGATCCGCATCGACGGCTGGGCGGACATCGTCGGCGCCGCCACGGTCACGGATCCCGAGGAGCTCGCCGCGCTCGACTCCAAGCTCATCTGGACGCTCGAGTACGCCGAGTCGCGCCTCCAGTGGAAGAAGCGCCAGCCGTTGTGGGTGCTCGCGATGCGCGTCCACCGGCTCGTGGAGCCGCTCGAAGTCCCGTGGCGCGACGAGTACGGCGGGTGCACCTCGTGGGTCGACCTGCTCGACCCGATGCCGGATCCCACCGAGCTGAAGAGCGAGCCCGCGCTGTCCGACACTGCCTTCGCGGCGCGCATGAAGGGCGTCGACGGCGCGCTGGACACGCCGCTCGAGGAGCCCGCGCTCGACTGACGCTCCAGCGCACTACGCCTCCGCGTCCTCCTCGGCGCGGATCGAGCGGTGCGGGTGGTAACCGCGGTTGCGGGCCTCGGCCAACGTGTCGGGACCGAAGGCGGCGAACGCCTCCGACCGCATCAGCTCGTCGATCACCGGCTCGAGCCCGGCCTCGTCGGTGAGGTCGAGGTCGTAGACGACCTGGCTCCGCTTGTCGCCGAGGTACCGGAAGCTCTCGAATCGCGACGGACGGCTCACACACGTCTCCTCTGCCGTGAGGGCGCGAGAGTACGCTGCCGCCTCAGCGATGACCCCGACCCGATGACCCCCGACCATTCCGTCTCTGCCGCGTCGGAGGTTGCGTCCGTCCTGGCCCGCCTCCTCGAGGAGCCGATCGTCGTCGCCGACGTCGGCTGCCGGTGGGGCTTCGCCGACACCTGGGAGCAGCTCGGCGACCGCTGCCACGCCATCGGGTTCGAGCCCGACGAAGCCGAATGCGAGCAGCTCCGCCGGCGCTACCGCGACCGGCCCTGGGTCGAGATCGTGGCCCACGCGCTCGGCGCCGAAGCCGGTCCCGCCACGCTGCACATCACCCGCGAGCCGGCGTGCTCCTCCCTGTACGAGCCCATGGACGAGGTCGTCGACCGCCACCCGCGCCTCGAGGTCCAGCGGCTCGCCGAGCGGCAGCAGATCGATCTCGTCACCCTCGACGACTGGTGCGAGCGGCGCGGCGTCGACCGCATCGACCTGATCAAGCTCGACACCCAGGGATCGGAGCTCGACGTGCTCCGCGGCGCCGCCCGCACCCTCGACCGGGTCGTCGCGGTGCAGACGGAGGTCGAGTTCAACCGGATGTACGAGGCCCAGCCCCTGTTCGGCGAGCTCGACCGCTTCCTCCGCGACCGCGGGTTCATGCTCTGGCAGCTCGAGAACCTGAGCCATCACCGCCAGCGCGGCGCGCGCTCGGGGCTCCGGCAGCGCAACCAGCTCTACGACTTCGATGTCGCCGGCTTCACGCGGCGATCTGGTCAGCTGTTCTGGGCCGACGCGCTGTTCGTGCGCGCCGACGTCGCCCGCCCGGAACCCGGCACGCCGTGGCCGGAGGCGCTGCGCCACGCGTGTCTCACGGCCGCGCTCGAGCTCGACGACCTCGCCGGCATCACGCTCGACCTCCATCACCGCGAGCTCGACGGCGACGCCCGCGAGGTCGTCGAGGAGGCGCGCGCGCTCCTGCCCGAGCCGGACCAGGAGACCGAGTGGGTCACGGCCGTCGTCGGATTGGACGCGCGCGAGGGGCCGCCGCGCGCGGAGCTCGGGACGGAGGGCGTGCTCGACGAGGACCTCTTCGTGGAGCTCGGTGATCCCATCGACGGTGCGGGGTGGCGCGAGCCGCACCGCTTCGGGTCGACGCTCGGGCGTTGGACCGGTCCCGGCGACCACGCGTGGATCGACGTGCCGCTCCGGGTTCCGCCGGGGACGCGCGTCGAATGGACGATCGCGGCGGTGCGCGAGCGCGACCCACACGGTGCGATCGGCGTCGAGGTGAACGGGGTACCGCTCGAGCTCGAGCGTGCCGCCCGCGACGGGGGCTTCGTGGTTACGGGCACGGTCCCCTCCGGCTACCAGTCGGACCGGCGCTTCACGCGCGTGTCGCTGCGGACGCCCGAACCGGTGCCGCTGCACCGGACGCCCGATCCGCGCAAGATCAGCCTCGCCGTCACCGAGCTGCGGCTGCGCGCGCCCGACTCGGGCGACCCCCGTTGAACGCGGTGAGGGGGCGCACGAGGCGCCCCCTCACATGACTTCGGCTGAACGTTTCCGCCGAGCCGGAATGCTACGGGTGGGACAACATCCCGTCCGTCTCGGCGACGGTGCGGCGGTTCGGTTTCCGCCAGGCGGTCCAGCCTGACGCGCCCGCGGGGCGGGCGCGACTACGACCTAACGGCCGCGCACCTCCAGAGTCCCGCGTTGATCATGCATCAGCTGGACCACCTCCTTTCCCTGGTACTGCAACTTGTACCACGGATCGAGGTGCGGGTGCGTGACAGTTCCGGCGGAAATCCGCCCGGGTCAGGTGTCGCAGCCGATCCTGGGAGCGACGTCGGGCGGGACGCCCTGCCCCTCGCACAGCTTCGCCGCGCTGTGGTTGACGACCACCCAGTGGTCCCCCTCGGCGCGGTACAACGTGAACGTCGGCGGTCCGTAGCCGTGCCCCTCGGAGCTCGTCGCCCATCCGCCCTCGCAGCTCTGTGCCCTGAGCGCGGCGGTGTTGCCGTGCTGGGGTGCGTAGGCGGCGCCCAGCGCCTCGTCTGTGCACGGCGGCTGGGCGGGCGCGGTCGCGGGGGCGACCGTCGTCGCAGGCGCCGCTGTAGTAGCCGGGGCGGCGGTCGTCGTGGTCGTCTCGGGCGTGGTCGTCGGAGTGGTGTCGCCGGCCTGGCGCGCCTGCACGCCGGGCCCGGCCGACCCGCACGCCGCCAGCGCCAAGCCGCCGAGCAGGAGTCCCGTCGTGAGCAGGGTTCGCTTCATGCGCTTCACTCTCGCCGTCACCCGCCTCATGTGCACGACGCGGGCACGCCGCCGCCGAGGCCGAGCTTGGACCGGACGCACTGGTCGAGGTACGGCTTCAGGATGTCGGTCGTCCCGGCCGGCGACAGGTGGCCCTTGTCGGGCGCCCGGGCCAGGATGGCCGGCACCACGCCGGGGCTCGGATTCGTGATGGCGCAGTTGTGTGTGAGCGGGTCCGGCGTAACGGTGAAGTCGTTGGGCGGCGGACACACGTAGTCGTTGTAGTCGTTGTTCGTCCCGTTGAAGTGCTTCTTGAAGTTGAAGACCTGGACCTTCGGGTCACCGCCGAAGTACTGGCTCTTCACCTGGTTGATCATGGCGTTGAGCTGGTCGAGCTTGCCGTGGCTCGACCGGTAGGAGGTGTTGCCGGTGGGTGAGCGCCACTGGCCACCGCTGCCCGGCGTGGAGTCCCCGGTGCAGTCCGGGCCTTGCGAGACGGGGGGACCGCCGTCGTTGGGCTCCCACCAGGAGCACTCGACCCCGGCCGGCACCGACCCGGGCGCGGGCAGCGGCTGCGGCGGGTCGATGTAGGGCGCGTTCGCGATCAGGACCACCGGGTCCCGAGGGCTGCTCCTGAACGCGTTGATCGCGTTGAACAGCTGGTTCGTGTACTGCGCGGCGATGTTGTTGAAGAACTGGTTGTTCGCGCCCCACTGGCCGTCGGGTGGTTGGCTGAAGCTGAAGAACCGGTCCTGGATCTCCCATCCCGCCGTGTTGATGACCACGACCCTCGGGACGAAGAAGTTGGCCTCGTCCTGCCAGGTCAGGTTGCGCGAGCCGGCCGGCACCGAGTTGCAGTTCGGCGCGCCCGCGGTCCCGCCGTTGTACAGCGAGAGCGTGCCGGGCGTCATCGTGCACGCACCGACCCAGTCGTTGTGCGTCGAGTAGTCCGGCGTCGACGGACACGATCCGGGTGGGATGCCGGCGATCTCGCCCGGATCACCGAGCGCGCAGCCCAACGAGAACGACACCGAGTCGCCGACGGTGAGCACGTCGTGCGGGTCGGTCGGTGGCGGCGGCGGCGGCCCTCCCACACAGGCGGCGAGGGTGCCGACCGACAGGAGGACTCCGGCCGCGAGAAGTATGAACTTGCGCAACGATCCTCCCGGGGACCTGCCCGAACGCGGGCAGTCTAGACAAGCGGCACGCGCTGTCCAGGCAGCCTCGCGTCGGTAGGATGCGCCGGCCCCACTGAAACTCTGGAGTGTCACCTTGCGTACGCGTCTCCTTGCCGCCCTCGTCTCGATCGTCGTCTGCGTCGCCGCCGCCGCGCCGAGCGTGGCGGCCGCCGCGCCCAAGCAGACCAAGCCCATCAAGGTGCTGGTGCTCGGAGATTCTGTCGGCAACGGGCTCGCCGACAAGGCGTTGAAGTTCGACAAGCGCGTCGAGGTCGTGAACGCAGCCAGCGTGAACTGCACGATCTCGGGCGGTGCCGACGCGTTGGAGAACTACACCGGCGGCGACATCATCGGCTCCGGCTGCCCCAACTGGCGCACAGAGTGGCCCGCGCTCGTACAGCAGAACCAACCCGACGTCGTGCTCGTGTGGACAGGCGGCTGGGAGATCGTCGACCGGTGGTTCGACAGCCCGCCCGGCGTCGGGATGCCCCAGACGATCCAGGACCCGCAGTTCCAGCAGCAGCTCGCCGACGCTCACAAGGAGGCGAACGCGCTGCTGTCGACGACCGGCGCCAAAGTCGTCTTCACGACCATGCAGTACATCGACCCGCCCCACGCGTACCCGGAGCCGCCGGGCGTGAACGGGATCCAGGAGATCTGGTGGGAGGCCTACGGTCCCGACGCCCCGCCGCCCGGCTACAACGCGCCCCTCCCCGGCCAGCCCTTCATCGGGAGCAAGCACAAGGTGGACGAGCTCAACAAGGTCCGGCTCGACCTCGCCGCCCAGGGCGCGATCACGGTCTACGACCTGAACAAGCTCGTCTCACCCCAGGGCGTCTTCACCGACATGTACAAGGGCAAGCCCGTCCGCGACGTCGACCGGTCGCACTTCAACGTCGACGGCTACAAGATCGTCGACAACTGGCTGGTCCCCAAGCTGCAGAAGCTGGTGAAGCAGAAGGCGACGGGGACCACCGCGACGACGGCGACCACCAAGAAGAAGTAGACCCGCCTCTCAGGAGCAGGACGTCGGCGGGTCGCCGGCGAGCACCTCCTCCACGCACGGAACGAGGTAGTGGGCGAGGATGCTGTGCCCGCCCGAAGGGGTGAGGTGCCCGCCGTCGAGATCGCGGGCGTCGAGCGCCGTCCCCGGGCACGTGGTGCTCGGGTCGGCGCCGTCGTTGGGCGGCGGGCAGATGTTGTCGCTGTACGCCGGGCTCCCGCCGATCGTCGGGTCGAAGTGCTTGAAGAAGTCGAACTTGACCACGCCCGGGTCACCGAACGAGCTCACGACGTTCGTGATCGCGTTGTTGAACTGCTCCACCTTCGCCTTGCTCGGCCGGTACGTCAGACCCGCAACCGGCGCCTGCCACGGTTCGGGCGGGTTCGTGTTCGTCACCGGGTACCGCTCGTACCAGGCCCGGATGATGAAGTCCGGCGCGTTGGGTGTCCCGGGCGGGAACTGCGGCTCGGGCGGGTTCAGGTAGGCGGAGTTCGAAACGATCACCTTCGCCCCGCGCGAGCGGAACAGGTTGATCGCGCCGGCGAGGCTCGACTGGTAGGCGCTCTGCGCCGATGCCTGCGGCCCGCTGCCCGGTGTGCCGCCCCACTGGCGGTCCGGGACGCCGTTCGGCCCGCCGGACCAGCGGTCCATGATCTCCCAACCGCTCGTCGCGATGATGACGACCTTCGGCGTGAACTTGTCGGCGTGCGCCGCCCACGACGTCGGCCAGTCCCCACAGCCGGGCGTGTCCGTGGTGAGGCCGTTGTAGAGGAGGATCGTGCCGCCGCTGATCGTGCAGCCGCCGACGATCTCGTTCTGGGTGCTGAAGCCACCCGGCGAGGGACACGGTCCCGCCCCGCCGCCCGAGTCTCCGAGCACGCACCCGAACGAGTACGCGATCGAGTCGCCGACGACGAGCACGTCGTGCGGATCGGTGGGCGGGGGCGGCGGCGGCTTGGCAGGGGCGCAGGCCGCGAGCAGCACGGCGACGGACGCCAGCGCCACGGCGACGAGGCCGCCGCGCTTCACCCTCGAGACCTTCGAGATCCGACGGATCCTGCCCATGCTGGCTCCCCGGCCCGTGCTTCGACTTCCTGTGGGCCGCGGCAGTCTAGGGAGTCGCGTCAGCTCGCGTCGCGATCGTCGCCGGCGGGGGGCCCGACGGCGCCGATGGATCGCAGGTACGCGAGCTGGGTCTCGAGCACTCCGTACACCTGCTCCGGTAGGTACGCCTCGCCGGTGGCGGCGGCGCGTTCGACGATGTACGCGACCGCCTCGGCGCCGCCCACCACGACGGGCCCGCTCGCGTGCGCGCTCGACCCGTTCCCCGAGACGCCCTTCTTCTCGAAGTACTCCAGCTGGAACTCGAGGATCCGGCGCACGTCGTCGGACGTGATGGTGGCGGCGACGTCGTCGGGTACGTGGGCGACGACCCAGTCGTGCGCTTCCTCGACGTCGAAGACAGCCGGGGGCGGCGCCTTGGCGATGCGACCGGCCTCGTGCACGACGAGGTAGGCCGCGATGGCCACGACCAGGCCGACGACGAGGAACCCCGCGATCACCGCCATGGCCGCGGCAGCTTAGGGCGCGGTCGTCACGGGCGAGCCGGCGTCGATCAGCTCGACGCGCGCCGATTCGGTCTCGTATTGCGGTACCCGGCGCCGTCCCCGGGATGGTGACAACAGCCAGGCCACCCAGCACGCGGTCGCGACGACGAACGCGATCACGAGGAGCAGGGACGACACCGGCGGCGACCACTGCTCTTTCGTCCAGAACCAGATGGTGCCGTCGAGGCCCACCGTGTAACGCCGCAGGTTCTGCGCGTAAGCGAGGACGTGGCCGGCACCGAGCGCCACCCCCACCAGCACCACCGCTGCACCCCGGGCGTTGCGGATCGCGGTGCCGCGCAGCGCCAGCGCGGCCAGAACGGGGACTCCGACGGCGAGCGGCAAGGTGTACCGGCCCTGCCAGCGGGCGAACCCGGACTGGTACACGAACAACACGACGGGAACGACCGCGGTCGCCACGCCGGCCACGAGCATTCCGACAACATCGCGCCGCCGCCCGAAGGCGACGGCCAGAGCGGCGAGACCACCGAGCGCGGCCACCCACATGAAGAAGGTGATGGCCGGGGCGGGAGTGTCGTTCCAGCCGAAGACCCCGATCATCTCCCGGAACTCGCCCCCACTGAGGCCGATGGCCTTTTGCGCGAGCGTGAACCCGTCTTCGTGAGTCGGTGCCCCGAGGAAGTTGTGCGGGTCGAGAGCGTCAACCCACACGATCCATGCCATCTGCGCGATCACACACGCAGCAACGCCCGCGGCCCAGGCCCAGAGCGCTCGGGACGCGCGAAGCACGCGGATGCCCTGCCGGCCGGCGAGCCCGACGAGCACGAGCAGGATGATCGCAGCCCACAAAGGCCCCAGCTGGCGCGTCAGCACGAGAACGCCGGCGGCGATCCCGACGCGCGCGACAAGGCGGGCGTCGACTCGACCATCCGTCGCCGAGCGCGCCTCGGTCGCGAGGACCGCGCCCGAGGCCCACAACGCGAGACCGGCGGCGATCTCGACACCACTGGGGTTCACGACGGAACCGAAGAAGAACACCATCGGGGTCAGCGCGACGAGCAGGCCGAGCATCACGTACCGCGAGTCACTGATGCGCCGGAAGCTCGCCACCCCCGACGCCAACAACGCCGCCACGAGCAGGACGCCCGCGAATCGCATCACGTACACGGCGCGCGATCCTTCGGAGACGAGCCGGGCCGGGAGCCCGACCCAGGCGTACCACGCGGGCGGGTACTTCGTGGTGTGGCTGACGATGCCGGTACTCCGGTGCGGACCGGTGAAGTCGAGACACGCGGCGGACAGCTCGGGGTGGTTGATGTAGCAGATCGGATTCGGACGGTCGTAGATCTCGGGGACGGTCACGGACCGGTACACATCGACGACGCCTCCCTGGTTGGAGCCGATGTAGTACCGGTTCTGGAACTCGGCGAGCTGCGCGGCGTTCAGCGGCCGCCCGAAGAAGTCGCCACGCGCCACGGCCGCCGCGTGCACGATGTGCGCGGGCTCGTCGGACGCCGCCGTGGGCGGGTTGGCCAGCGCCCACAGCACACCGAGCGAGAACAGGATCGCGAACGAAACCCACCATGCGCGCCGCTCGGGCGTGTCCAACCGGCGCAGCCGCGTGCCCACACCGGGGAGCGTAGGGAAGCCGCGCCGATCAGATGCCGATGCGCTGGGCGAGCAGCTCCCGGTGGTAGGTGGCGTCGCCGAGCAGGATCTCGGAGCTCTTCGCCCGCTTGAAGTAGAGGTGGGCGTCGTGCTCCCACGTGAACCCGATCCCGCCGTGGATCTGGATGTT
>DATFVT010000346.1:0-4353 GCA_035260105.1 Acidimicrobiia bacterium | reverse complement strand
GTCGGCGGCGGCGTCGAGCGCCTCCGGCCACGACGTCTCGATCAGGTCACCGCCCTTGCGGACCAGCGGGGCGCGCACGCGGTCGTCGGCGTGCACCCACTCGTAGCCGTACCGGCCCTTGTCGCACAGCCAACCCTGGTTGACCGGCTCGGAGTCGACGCCGAGCAACCGCACCAGCCGGTTGGACGACGACTGAACCGCGCCCCGGCACTGCACCGCGCACGTGACGCACGACGTCTCGGAAGTCGTCAGATCCCAGGGCCGGGCGGCAAACCGGTACGGCTTGGCGGTCAGCGCGCCGACCGGGCAGATCTGCACGGTGTTCCCGGAGAAGTAGGACGTGAACGGGTCGTCGGGATAGGTGATGACCTCGGTCGTCTCGCCCCGGCCGCCGAAGTCGATGAGCGGGTCACCGGCGATCTCGGCCGCGAAGCGCGTGCAGCGACCGCACTGGATGCAGCGCTCGCGGTCGAGGAGCACGAGGTCGCTGATCGGGATCGGCTTCTCGAAGTGGCGCTTCTCCTCGACGTAGCGCGACTCCCCCGGGCCGAACGCCAGCGTCTGGTCCTGGAGCGGGCATTCGCCACCGCGGTCGCACACCGGGCAGTCGAGCGGGTGGTTGATGAGCAGGAACTCGAGGACGCCGTCCTGCGCCTTCCGCACCTCGTCCTTCTGGGTGTGCACGACCATGCCGTCGTACACGGGCGTGGCGCACGCGATCTGGAGCCCGCGCAGCCCTTCCACCTCGACCAGGCACATGCGGCACATGCCGACCGGCTTCATGCGGTCGTGCCAGCAGAAGCGCGGGATGTAGGTGCCGTGGTCCTGTGCCGCCCGGATCAGCAGCTCGCCGTTGGGGACCTGCACCTCGCGCCCGTCGACGGTGATCGTCACCTGCTCGGGGCCGGGGCGCACCGGCAGCACGTACTCCCACTCGGACGGCCACTGGCTCATGGGCTGGTCGGTCATCGCCCACCTCCGGCGGCGGCGACGGGGATGTCGACGCGCCGACGGGCGTCCGCGTCCATGCGCTGCGCGATCTCGTCGCGGAACCAGCGATCGAGGCTCACGATCGGCGACATCGTGCTCGGCCCCAGTGCGCAGATCGTCGTCTGCGCGAACGGCGCGTTCAGGCCCGGGACGATGTTGTTGCCGAAGTCGAGCATCAGGTCGAGGTCCTCGGGGCGGCCGAGGCCGTTCGCCATGCGGTACAGGATCTTCTCGAGCCAGCCCGATCCCTCGCGGCACGGCGTGCACTTGCCGCACGACTCGTGGGCGAAGAACTTCAGGAGCCGCCACGCGACGCGCAACGGGTCGGTGTTCTCGTCGAACACCATGATCGCTCCCGAGCCGAGCATCGACTTGAGGTCGTTCTGCACGTGGTCCATGTCGGTGGCGTCGTCGAGGTGCTGTGGCATCAGCCACGGCGACGACGCGCCACCGGGGATGAAGAACTTCATGCCCTTCCCGCCCCGCACCCCGCCGGCGAGGCCCTCGATCAGCTCGCGGAACGGGGTGCCCAGCTCGACCTCGTAGTTCGCGGGCCGCTCGACGTGTCCGGACACCGAGAAGATGCGGGTCCCGGTCGACCGGCCGACGCCGAGGCTCGCGTACCAGTCCCCCCCACGGTCGATGATGCTCGGCACGGTGGACAGCGTCTCCACGTTGTTCACGACCGTCGGCTTCGCGAACAGCCCCTGCACGGCAGGGAACGGCGGCTTGATGCGCGGCATCGCCCGCTCGCCTTCGAGGCTCGAGAGCAGCCCCGTCTCGTCGCCCGCGACATAGCAGCCGGCACCCCGGTGCAGGATCAGGTCGAGGTCGAAGCCGGAGCCGAGGATGTCCTTGCCGAGGTAGCCGCGCTCGTACGCCTCGGCGATCGCCCGGCTGAGCCGCTCGTACCCGAGCGCGAACTCGCCCCGGACGTACACGAACGCGAGGTGGCACTCGACCGCGAAGGCCGAGATCACGATGCCTTCGATGAGCTGGTGCGGGTCGCGCTCGACGAGCATGTGGTCCTTGAACGTGGACGGCTCGCCCTCGTCGGCGTTGACGGCGAGGTAGCGCGGGTAGACGTCCTTGGGCAGGAACGACCACTTCTGCCCGGTACCGAACCCGGCGCCGCCCCGGCCCCGCAGGCCCGACGCCTTCACCTGCTCGTCCTGGATCGCCTCGGGCGCCATTCCGAGCGCCTTGCGCAACACGTCGTACCCGCCCGTCGCGAGGTAACGCTCGATCGTCCAGGAGTCCTCGGGGTGGTCGCGCAGGCGCTTCGTGACGATCCGGGTCTCCGGCATCAGCGCTTCGCTCCCGCGTCGACACGGGTACCCGAAACCGTGCGTGGCGTGCGTACCCCCGCCTTGTACTCGTCGATGATCGTCTCGGCGGCCGCGGCGTCGACGGGACCGTGGTAGTCGTAGTTCACTTGCATGACCGGCGCGAGGTCGCAGGCGGCGATGCACTCGACTTCCTCGACGTGGACGTCGTCGTCGTCGAGATGACTGTCCTCGAGCGCGCGCAACAGCTCCGGGCCCCCGTTCACGAGGCACGAGACGTTCGTGCACACCGTGACGACGAGCTGCCCGACCGGCTCCCGCTTGAACATGGAATAGAAGGAGCACACGCCGAGCACCTGTGCCGGCGTCAGGTCGAGAATGCCCGCGATCTCCTCCATTGCCTCCGGGCGCACCCACCCGTCCTGGTCTTGAGCGAGGTGCAGGAGCGGGAGCGTGGCGGACTTGGCCACCGGGTAGCGGGCGACGATCTCGCGGGCCCGGGCGAGGTTCTCCGGCGTGAACGCCATTACCGGTCGACCTCTCCCATGATCGGGTCGATGCTCGAGATCACCGCGACGGCGTCGGCGATGAGCCGGCTCTCCATCATCGGCGACATCGCCTGGATGTTGTAGAAGGACGGGCCGCGGATGTGCAGCCGGCACGGCTTCCCGGTGCCGTCGGCCACGAGGTAGCAACCGACCTCGCCCCGCGGCGACTCGACCGCGACGTACGTCTCGCCCGCCGGCACCTTGAACCCTTCGGTGAACAGCTTGAAGTGGTGGATCAACGCCTCCATCGACTCGTCGATACGGGCGCGCGGCGGGGGCGTGACCTTGCGGTCCTGGATCCGGAAGTCACCCGGCGGCATCTTCTCGACGCACTGCTTCACGATCTTGACCGACTCGAAGATCTCCAGGAGGCGGATGCGGTAGCGGTCGAAGCAATCGCCGTTCTGGGCGTAGATCACGTCGAAGTCGACGTCGTCGTAGGCAAGGCACGGCTGCGACTTCCGCAGGTCCCACGGGAACCCGGTCGAGCGGAGGATCGGCCCCGACGCGCTGAGCGCCAGCGCCTGCTCGGTGGTGATCACGCCCACGCCCTGCAGCCGCTCCTCCCAGATCGGGTTGTTCGTGAGCAGCTCGTCGTACTCGCGCACGCCCTTCTCGACCGTGTCGCACAGAGCGAGCGTGTCCTCCTGCCAGCCGTCCGGGAGCTCGGCGGCCACCCCGCCGGGCCGGATGAAGTTGTTGTTCATCCGCAGCCCGGTGATCTTCTCGAGCAGCCGGAGCGTCTCCTCTCTTTCACGCCATCCGTAGACGATCATCGACAGCGCGCCCATGTCGAGGCCGTTGGTGGCCTGGAACAGCAGGTGGGACGCGATGCGGTTCAGCTCGGCGAGGTACATGCGGATCCATGTCGCGCGGAGCGGGACGTCGATGTCGAGGAGCCGCTCGACCGCCAACGAGAACACGAGCTCGTTCGCGAGCGGCGAGGCGTAGTCCATCCGGGTGACGTTGGTCGCTCCCTGCACGTAGGTGAGCTCCTCGCCCGTCTTCTCCATCCCGGTGTGCAGGTAGCCGATGACGGGCTTCGCGTGCACGACCGTCTCGGCGTCGAGCTCGAGCATCACGCGCAGCACGCCGTGGGTCGACGGGTGCTGCGGCCCCATGTTGATGATCATCGTGTCGCCCTCGGCCTCGTCCTCGGGCCAGGGGCCACCGGTGACGACGAGCTCCTGCGAGCCCTCGTCGGTGAGTCGGGTCAGGGCAGGATCGGAGATGAAGACGTGCTTCGTCCGGGCGTCGGTGTCGGCGCCGGAGTCGTGTGAGTCGCTCATCGTGGGCTCGGGTCTTCCTTGAACGTGACCGGCACCCGGCTGGGCGCGTCGTCCTTGCGGAGGGGGTACCCCACCCAGTCGTCGGGCATGAGGATGCGGGCAAGGTCGGGGTGGCCGGTGAACGAGATCCCGAACATGTCGTAGACCTCGCGCTCGGCGAAGTTGGCGCCCGGGTAGGTCCCGGTCAGGCTGGGCACGGACGCGTCGTCGGGTCGCACTTCGCAGATCGCCCGGATGCGC
>DATFVT010000345.1:0-3857 GCA_035260105.1 Acidimicrobiia bacterium | reverse complement strand
TCGAGCTGCTCGGGGACGAGCGAGCCGTGGGGGACCTTGACCCGCACCATCTGGTTGTGGCCGCCCTGGCGCTGGCCGTAGATGCCCTGGTTGAGCCGGAAGACGCGGAAGACGTCCTCCTCGAGCTCATCGGCAAGGTATTGGCGGACGCCCTCCTCGAACTTGGTCAGCTCCTCGTCGACGACGGGGTCGAGGGGCCGCGTCGACAGCGTGCTCACGTCGATGGCCATGTCGTCCTCCGAAGGGGTCGGATCCAGAAAACCCGGTGCGGCGGTCGGATTTAGGGTAGTGGGTCCGGCTCCGAAATACCACCGCCCAGGTCAGGAATATTTCCCCGACCGACCCCCTCCAGAAACGGCGCCGGGGAAGAATCGCCGGCGTGCCCGGCCGCCGCATGACCCGTCGAGCCTTCCTCGCCGAAGGAGCCGCGCTGGGCGCCGCCGTCGCCGTCTCCCGACTGGACCGGGCCTGGCCGGCGAGCGCCGCTGAGCCGAAGCCGCTTCGGACGCCCGGATCGTTGCCGCACCCCCGGCTCCCGCCCGGCACCGACACCCTCCCGAAGATCGACCACATCGTCGTCGTGATGATGGAGAACCACTCGTACGACAACTACCTGGGGATGCTCCGGCGCGGCGACGGGTTCACGCTCGACCGCCGCCGGCAACCGACAGCCGCCAACCCCGACGGAGCCGGCAACGTCGTGCGCGCCTTCCGGATGCCGAGCACGTGCCAGCTGGAGCGTGCACCCGGCCAGAACTGGAACGCGAGCCACGTCCAGTACGACGACGGCCGCAACGACGGCTTCGTTCGTGCGAGCGGGCCCGTGGCGATGGGCTACTGGGCCAAGGACGACCTGCCCTTCTACTACGCGCTCGCGAGCACGTTCCCGGTGTGCGACCGGTGGTTCGGCTCCTGCCTCGGCCAGACCTATCCGAACCGACGGTTCCTGCTGGCCGGCACGGCGCATGGGCTCGTCAGCACCGACGTCTCGAAGATCCTGGCGCCCTCGCCGCCCAACGGCCTCGTCTTCGACCAGCTGAACGCGCACGGCGTCAGCTGGCGCAACTACTACACCGACCTCCCTTCGACCGGCCTGTACCGATCACCCGTCGACGACAACCGCGGCAACCTCGTCAGCATCGACGAGTTCTACGCCGACGCTTCCGCCGGCCGTCTTCCTGGCTTCTCGCTCGTGGATCCGGGTTTCGACAACGACGAGTCCGAGGAGAACGACGCCAACATCCAGCTGGGCGAATCGTTCGCATCGCGCGTCGTCGACGCCGTCATGCACGGGCCGGCATGGTCGAAGTCGCTACTGATCTGGCTGTACGACGAGCACGGTGGCTACTACGACCACGTCCCGCCGCCGCCGGCGGTGAAGCCGGACGACATCCCGCCCGACATCCATGTACCGCCCGACGAGCCCGGCGGCTACGACCGGTACGGGTTCCGTGTTCCGGCCGTGATCGTGTCGCCCTACGCGCGGCGCGACTACGTATCGCACGTGGTGCACGACCACACGTCGGTCCTGAAGCTCGTCGAGACCAAGTGGAACCTGCCCGCACTGACATTCCGTGACGCCAACGCCGACAACCTCCTCGACAGCATCGACTTCCGGCGCCCCGCGTTCCGCGAGCCGCCGAAGCTTCCCGAGCCGGGTCGCACCTCGAATCCGTCGGCCTGCACGCCCGGCGAACCGGGCGCGATCCCGCCGCGGGGCGCGGTGCGTCGGGCCCCGACCGCGACGACGACCACGCGGCCGTGAGGGACCTCCCCGATACCCTCTGACCCATGCGCATGTCGCGGCTGTTCCTCCGCACCTTGCGGGACGACCCGACCGACGCCGAGGTCGACAGCCACCGCCTGCTGGTCCGGGCCGGCTTCCTCCGTCGGGTTGCCAGCGGGGTCTACTCCTGGCTGCCGCTCGGCAACCGGGTGGTGCGCAAGGTCGCCCAGATCGTCCGGGAGGAGATGGACGCCGCCGGCGCCCAGGAGCTCTGGCTGCCGATCATCCAGCCCCTCGAGCTCTGGGAGCGCAGCGGGCGGAACGCCGCCTACGGCCCCGAGCTCTTCCGCCTCCAGGACCGGAAGGACACGTGGTTCTGCCTGTCGCCCACCGCCGAGGAGGTCATCACCACGACGGTCGCCAACGAGTACTCGAGCTACCGCGACCTGCCCGTGAACCTCTACCAGATCAACTGGAAGTACCGCGACGAGCTCCGGCCGCGTTTCGGGATCCTGCGGGGCCGCGAGTTCCTCATGAAGGACGCCTACTCGTTCGACGCCGACGAGGAAGGCCTCAAGCGCAGCTACCAGCAGATGTACGACGCGTACACGCGTGTCTTCACGCGGTGCGGGCTGACCTTCCGCCCCGTCGAGGGCGAAGCGGGACAGATGGGCGGCGACGTGAACCACGAGTTCATGGCCGTCGCCGCCGTGGGCGAGGACGCGTTCGTCTGGTGCAAGAGCTGCGACTACGCCGCCAACACGCAGGTGGCGACGCGCGGCGCACCGACCGACACGGGATTCGCACCGGCGGGCGACATCTCGACGATGGAGAAGGTGCACACGCCCGAGCTGCCCGGCATCGACGGTGTCGCCGCCGAGCTGGGTGTTCCGCCCGGCGCGTTGCTCAAGTCGATCGCCTTCGAGGTCGACGGCGACGTCGGTCTCGCGCTCGTCCCCGGTGATCGCGAAGTCAACCCGTACCTGCTCCAGAAGGCCGTCGCGCCCCGGTCGGCTCGCCTCTTCGACGACGCCGACTTCGAGCGGCACCCGGAGCTCCCGAAGGGCTACATCGGCCCGCATCTTCCCGGGGTCGCGCTCGTCGTCGCCGACCGGTTCGTCCGTTCCGGCGCGTCGTGGGTGACGGGCGCGAACGAGCCCGACTACCACGTCCGCCGCGCCGTGCTCGACCGCGACTTCCACGTCGACGTCTGGGCCGACATCGCGCAGGTCGTCACCGGAGACCCGTGCCCGCGCTGCGGCGAGCCGTTGTCGGTCGACCGTGGCATCGAGGTCGGGCAGGTGTTCCAGCTCGGCACGAAGTACACCGAGGCGCTCGACTGCATGTACACCGACGAGGCCGGCGAGCAGCACCCCATGGTGATGGGTTGCTACGGGATCGGCGTGACGCGCACGATCGCGGCCGTCGCCGAGGAGCACCACGACGACCTCGGTTTCGCCTGGCCGGCTTCGGTGGCGCCTTACGACGTGCACCTGGTCGCGTTGCCGGGCAAGGGTGACCAGGCCGCCGACGTCGCCGCCGCCGCCGACCGCCTCTACGACGAACTCACCGAGGTCGGTGTCGACGTCCTCTACGACGATCGTGACGCGAGCCCGGGCATCAAGTTCGCCGACGCCGATCTCCTCGGCATGCCGATCCGTCTCACCATCGGGGCACGCGGGTTCGCCCGCGGCGTGGTCGAGCGCCGCGACCGCGCCACCGGCGAGGAAGCGGAGCTTGCGACCGGTGACGTCGTCGCGGCCGTGCTCGCGAGCCGGTCATGACCCTCCCGGTCCGGCCCCCGGTGTCTCCGATGCTCGCGAAGCTGGTCCGCGAGCTCCCGGCCGCCGACGGGATGCTGTACGAGCCGAAGTGGGACGGGTTCCGCTGCATCGTGTTCCGCGACGGCGACGAGATCGAGCTCGGCAGCCGCAACGAGCGTCCGTTCAACCGGTATTTCCCGGAGCTCGTCGAGAACCTGCGCGACGCCCTGCCCGACCGCGCGGTCGTGGACGGCGAGATCGTGATCGCCACCGAGCAGGGCCTGAACTTCGACCTGCTCCAGATGCGGATCCATCCCGCCGCGAGCCGGGTCGCGAAGCTGGCCGCCGAGACACCGTCGAGCTTCGTC
>DATFVT010000344.1:0-2721 GCA_035260105.1 Acidimicrobiia bacterium | reverse complement strand
GACGAGAAGCCGGACTACATCGCAGTGGCGTTCGACACGGGCGCCCCGACGTTCCGGGACGAGATGGACGCCGACTACAAGGCGGGCCGGAAGGAGACGCCCGACGTCTTCTCCTCGCAGATGCCACTGATCCACGAGGTGCTCGAAGCGCTGGCGGTCCCGATCCTCGAGGTCGAAGGAGTGGAAGCGGACGACGTCATCGCGACCTTGGCCCGGCAGGCGGCGGCCGAAGGAATCGACACCGTCATCGTCACGGGCGACCGCGACACCTATCAGCTCGTGCGCGACCCGCACGTGAAGGTCCTCTACAACCGGCGCGGCGTCTCGGACTACGTCCTGTACGACGAGGCCGGCATCGTCGAACGGACCGGTGGCGTGACTGCGGCGCAGTACCCCGACTACGCGGCGCTCCGAGGTGACACGAGCGACAACCTGCCCGGCGTCCCCGGCATTGGAGAGAAGACTGCCGCCAAGCTCGTCTCGACGTACGGGAACCTCGAAGGCATCTACGAGCACCTCGACGAACTGCCGCCGAAGCAGCGCCAGAACCTCGGAGAGGCGCGTGACCGGGTGTTCCTCAATCGGGAGATGTCGCTGCTGCGTGCCGACGTCGAGCTCGATCTGTCCGCCGCGGATCTCCGCCAGCGCTCCTGGGACCGCGAGCAGGTACGCGTCCTGTTCGACCAGCTCGAGTTCCGCACGCTCCTGCCCCGGTTGTTCGAGGCGGTCGGCGAGGAGGCCGCCGAGCCCGAGGCCGAGTCGCTCGAGGCCGATGTCGCGATCGTGGCGGACGCTCCTGCGGCCGCGACGCGCCTGAGGGACCTCGGCGCCGTCGACGGCTCGTACGTGCTCGAGGGCCGGTGGGAAGGGGACGGGGGTCGAAGCCCGTTGGCGGGAGCCGCGGTCGCGAACGACGACGAGCACGCCGACTACATCGACGGCCAGCTGCTCCGCGATCCAAAGGTGAGCGACGCGCTCGGGGCCTTGGTGGGCGACGGCGGCCCGCCGCTGGTCGTCCACCGAGCCAAGGAGCTGATGCACGGGCTCCCCGTCGACGTGCGCACGCTGCACTACGACACGGCAGTCATGGCGTACCTCCTGGACCCGGCGGAGGGGAAGTACCTGCTCGAAGACCTGTCGTTGCGCTACCTGTCGCTCGAGGTGCGCTCACCGGACGCCGAGGAGGGCACGCTCGACCTCGACCTCGACGGCCCGTCGCGCGTCGACGAGACCGGCCGGCGAGCGCTCGCCATCCGTCGCCTCGCCGGCACGCTCGCCGACGCGCTCGAGGCACGCGAGCTCACCGACCTCTACGAGCGCGTCGAACGGCCGCTCGTACGCGTGTTGGCGCGCATGGAGGACTTCGGCGTCAAGGTCGACCGCACGTTCCTGGAGGGGCTGCGCGCCGAGCTGGCTCAGAGCTGCGAGGAGCTCATCGGCCGGATTCACGCGCACGCCGACGAGGAGTTCAACGTGAACTCCACCCCGCAGCTGCGCCAGGTCCTCTTCGACAAGCTCGGGCTGGCGCCGGTCAAGAAGACGAAGACCGGGCCCTCGACCGATGCCGACTCCCTGCAGAAGATGGCCGACGAGCATCCGATCATCGAGGATCTGCTGCGGTACCGCGAGGTCGAGAAGCTGCGCAGCACCTACGCCGACGCGCTGCCACCGCTGATCGGCGACGACGGGCGCATCCACGCGACGTTCAAGCAGACGGACACGACGACCGGACGCATCTCGAGCGAGAGCCCCAACCTCCAGAACGTGCCCGTGCGCACGGCCGACGGTCGCGAGATGCGCCGGGCGTTCATCGCCGACGACGGCTGCGGCCTCCTGACCGCCGACTACTCGCAGATCGAGCTGCGCGTGCTCGCGCACCTCACCGACGATCCCGGCCTGATCGAAGCCTTCTCACGCAGCGCCGACATCCACACGACGACGGCGGCGATGGTCTTCGGCGTCGACGAGCAGGACGTCGACCCGTTCCAGCGCCGGTTCGCCAAGGTCGTGAACTTCGGATTGGCGTACGGGATGGAGGCGTACGGACTCGGCCAACGTCTCGGCGTCCCGACCGAGGAGGCCCGGGAGATCCTCGACAACTACTTCGCGAGCTTCCCGAGCGTGAAGGAGTTCATGGACTCGACTGTTCGGGAGGCCAAGCAGCGCGGCTACACCACGACGATCTTCGGCCGGCGCCGCCAGATCACGGAGCTCTCGTCCGACAACTTCCGCATCCGTCAGATGGGGGAGCGCATGGCCCAGAACGCGCCGGTGCAGGGTTCCGCCGCCGACGTGTTCAAGCTGGCGATGGTCGATCTCGACCGTGCGCTCGAGGACGCGGGCCTCCGGTCCCGGATGATCCTGACCGTCCACGACGAGCTGGTCCTCGAGGTGCCGCTCGAGGAGCGAGAGCAGGTGGAGCCGCTGGTGCGGGACGTCATGGAGACGGTCTGCACGCTGAAGGTCCCGCTCGTGGTCGACCTCGGCTTCGGCCCCACCTGGGCCGACGCCAAGTAGGGCGACTCAACCGGTCTCGGCGTCCGACGCTCCGCGCTCCGACGCGAGGAGTCGCTCGGCGTATTCCTCGGAGAGCTCGGCGGCGCCGAGCATGAAGTCGCGGACGACCTCGAGCTCCTCCACGCTGTACTTGGTCATCGAGTCGAACGTGGCCGACATGAAGGGCTGGTAGTAGCGCATGGCGGTGCGTGTGCTCTCGAGCGT
>DATFVT010000343.1:0-6860 GCA_035260105.1 Acidimicrobiia bacterium | reverse complement strand
ATGCTGCCGACGATGGCGGGGCCGGCGCCGTGGCCGACGTCGCAGCAGATCGTGAACGACTGCGGGGCGACGATGCGGCCGAACCGGGTCTTGGCCGCGAACACGTCGTCGTAGTGCAACGGGTTCGCGTACTGCATCCCCTGGACCCACCGCCGGATGTCGTTGACGACGACCGGCTCCTTGAGCTGCCCGCCCCCGACCTGCTGGCCCAGGTGGCGGTCGACGTCGGTCGTGTCCATCGTGACCCGGGATTCTTCGACCTTGGCCATGTCCTTGCCCCCTCGCGGTCCTTGCCCCTCGCGGCGCCCCAGCGACCGCGCCGGCGGGCGCGGCAGCACTGTATGACACGGCCGTCAGGTGAACCAGGGCTTGGAAACCCGTCGCAACGGGTAGAAAGAGACGGACGGAGAAGCACCCCCTCCGTTGCGTGATCTGGTAACCACGTACTGGAACGCGACGGCAGGGGGAGGTCGCGTGTTCGAGGCGATCGGGCTGAGCCTGGGGCGATTGTCATCGGATGCCGTCCCGGCGGGGACGCCGGTCGAGCTGGCGGGACGCGGCACCGTGCTCGCGTACGACATGCCCGGCCCTCGGGGCGCGCCGACACTCCTTCTCCTCCACGGTCTGGGCGCGTCGGGCCTGTTGAACTGGTTCCCGGCCTTCGGACCGCTGAGCGAGCGGTTCCGCGTGGTCGCGATGGACCTGCGGGGCCACGGCCGCGGGCTCCGGGCCGGTGCGGACTACCGGCTCCGCGACTGCGCGGACGACGGCATCGCGCTCATGGACGCGCTCGAGGTCGAGCGGTGCATCCCGGTCGGCTACTCGTTGGGCGGCCCGATCGCGCAACTGATGTGGCGTCATCACCCGGACCGCGTCGACGGCCTCGTGCTGTGCGCGACGAGCCGCAACTTCCGCGGCAAGCCGCACGAGAAGTGGGGCTTCTGGAGCATGTGGGGTGCGGCGATGGCGCTCCGTCTCGCCGACGCACTCCCCTGGCCGCGGCGGTCGCCGCCCGCGCCGATCCCGCCGCCGGAGCCCGAGGTGCTCGAGGGCATGCGGCTGCCGCAGTGGGCGTTCCGCGAGATGCTCCGCTGCAACCCGGCGGCGATGTTCGGCGCGGTGTGCGCCCTCGGGCAGTTCACGTCGCACGAATGGGTGGGGTCGATCGACGTCCCCACCGCGGTCGTGGTCACGGTGCGCGACCAGCTCGTGTCGCCATCACGCCAGCGCAAGCTCGCCGAGGCCATCCCGGGCGCGACCGTCCACGAGGCCGACACCGATCACGCCGCGTGCGTGCTGGGCGCTCGGTGCTTCGTCCCCACGCTGATCGAGGCGTGCGGCTCGGTGGCGGATCGCCTGCCCACCGCCAGACGTGTCGCCTGAGTGCGCCAGCGGGTAGAACACGACGACCCACCCGGACCAGGAGAGTCGCATGGACCTCGACGGCACCCGCGTGATCGTGACGGGGGCGTCCACCGGCATCGGACGCGTCACGGCGCTGCGTCTGGCGCGCCAAGGGGCGAACGTCTGGGCCGCCGCCCGCGACGCGACCCGGCTCGAGTCGCTCGCCGGCGAGCACGCCGGCATCGTGCCCGTCCCCGGCGACGTGTCGGACGACGCCGACCGGGCCGCGCTGGTGAAGGAGGCCGAGCCGGTCGACGTGCTCGTGAACAACGCCGGGCTCGGTTGGAAGGGCGTCGTCGAGTCGATGCCGCCCGAGAAGGTCCGGCAGCTGCTCGAGGTCAACGTGCTCGCGCTCATCGACCTCACCCAGCGCGTGCTGCCCGGGATGCTCGAACGGCGGCGCGGCCACATCGTGAACGTCGGCTCGATCGCGGGGTACGTCGCCGCCCCGGGCGAGACCGTCTACTGCGCGACGAAGTTCGCGGTGCAGGGCTTCACGGACGGCCTCCGCCGCGAGGTCGGGCGCCGCGGCGTCCAGGTGACGTTGATCGCTCCCGGTCCGATCAAGACCGAGTTCATGGCCCGCATCCGCACCGGAGAGCCGGCGGGCGAGCCGGGCGCGCTCGACTACGGACTGCCGCCGGAATCGGTGGCCAAGGCGATCGTGCGCGCGCTGACGCGGGAACGGGTTCCCGGGTACCAGACGATCACCGTGCCGCGCATCGGCGGGTTCAGCCGGCTCGGGTCGGCGCCGGTGATGACCCACGCCACCGACCTGGCGACACGCGGGCGGGCCCGGAAGGCGCTGGAGGGAGAGGACTAGGCGACATGCCGGTGCGACGGCGTCAGGACGCGAAGGGTCCCTACTACCAGTGGGGCGACCACGGGCGGAAGTACCGCTACACGCCGGGTGACAAGGCGAGCCGCGACCGGGCCAAGCAGGGCGCGAGCCGTCAGGGCCAGGCAGCTCACGCGCACGGGTACCGCGGCTGACGCGCAACCCCACGCCGCGTTGTCACAACCGCCCGCTCTATGACCGGGTTTTCGTGACAACGCAGCGGGTCAGTCCCCCGTATCCCGGTAGAGCTCCGTCATCGCGATCAGCCGGGAGTCTGCGAGGCCGACGGTGCGGTCCTTCGACACGTCGCCGTACTTCGGGCTCGACGTCATCTCGATGAACGCCTGGCGCGACGGGTACTCGACGAGGATGACCGCGTCCCACTCGTCGCCCTCGTCGCCGATCACCACGGAGTCGGCGCGGCCCTGCCACAGGATCCGGCCCCCGACGCTCTCGAGCATCGACCGGACCCGGTCGCCGTAACGGGCGTACGAATCGCGCCCGGACCCGGCGCCGTTCCCGCCGTCGGCGCGCTCGGCGAACTTCAGCAGGTTCAGCATCACGACCGGCGTCTCGAGGTCGCTCTCGACGAGCGCCTTGATCTGCTGCTTGGTCGGTCCGATCGGCATCGGATCTTCCTTTCTGTCGTCCCGACGGTCCTGTCGTCACGCCGGCCGCGCGACCGGCAGCTTCGGGTCGCGCTCCGCCGGCAGGTGGTCGTAGAGGTCGGCGACGAGATCCGACCGCACCGACCGGTACCCGGGGTCGTCCCAGAGGTTGTCGAACTGGCGCGGGTCCTCGTCGACCCGGTACAGCTCGCCCTCGGTGCCCTCGTAGGCGATCGAGCTGCGCGGGCCGCCGTGCGCGAGGCCGAGGCGTTTGGCGATGTTCTCGGGCAGGAGGCCGAGGAACTCCTCGAGGCCGTTCGGCTGCCCCACCGTGCTGGGCTCGTACGCCGTGCACAGCCAGCCGTCGCGGTAGATGGAGCGCATGTGCATCCCGAAGCCGGGGAACTGGCTGTCCCACTCGCACAAGGCGCGCCGGCGGTCCGAGCCCGGCGCCGTCGGGAGCGACGCACCCTGCATCGACGCCGACGGCTCGACGCCGGCGATGGCGCAGAACGTCGGGGCCAGGTCGACGTGCCCGACCGGCTCGGCGACGTCGGCCGGCGCCACGCCCGCGGACGGCGCCGGGCGCCAAACGAACGGCACGCGCATCAGCGCGTCGGTGTGGAACGGGCCCTTGAACAACAGTCCGTAGTCGCCCTGGAGCTCGCCGTGGTCAGTGGTGAAGAACACGTCGGTGTCGTCGGACCACCCGCGTCGTGCGACGGCGTCGAGCACGCGCCCGGATGCCTCGTCGATGAGCTCGTTCATCACGTGCGACATCGCGTTGACCTCACGCACCTGGTCGTCCGTGAGCGTCGACGGGACGAAGCGGGCGGGGCCGCCCTCGACGTTGTGCCACGTGCCGTCGTAGAAGCCGAGCCAGTGCGGCGGCTTCCGGGCGAGCACGTCGCGGACGGCGTCGGGCGATCCCGGGTGCCCCGGCGGGAGGTCGAGGTCCTGCCAGGGCACGCGCTTGCGCTCGGCGGCGGGCGGGTCCCACGGGTGGTGGGGGTCGGGGAAGCTCATCCAGACGAACCAGTCGTCGCCGTCGGCGAGCGAGTCCAGGAACGCGATCGTGCGGTCGGCGATCCAGTCGGTGTGGTACAGGTCGCGCGGGATCGGGTTCACCTTCGTCTCGGGCGCGCCGGTGTCACCGCCGCCTTCGGCCTGGAGCAACGCGGCGAAGCCGCCGACGTCGTCGGGATGGTTGTCGACGAGCCACTGGCCGTAGTGCTGGAACGGCCGGCCGGCGACGGTCGGCGCGTGCATGGCGAGCTCGGCGTGCTCGAACCCGCGGAGCGGGCCGGTCGACCCCTCGCCGGCCATCGCGTTCTCCGGGAACGTGAACATCGGGTCGAACCCGGGGTCGAAGTGCGCTTTGCCGAGCAACGCCGTCCGGTAGCCGGCGTGCTCGGCGAGGTGGGCGGCGACGCTGGGCGCGTCGTGCGGGAGCTGGACGCCGTTGGCGAACACGCCGTGCGTCCGCACGTACTGCCCGGTCAGCATGGTCGAGCGCGCCGGCATGCACACGGTGTTCTGGTTATAGGCGCGCCGGTAGTTGATGCCGTCGGCGGCGAGCCGGTCGACAACGGGCGTGCGCGCGATCTCGTTGCCGTTGCATCCCAACGCGTCGTACCGTTGCTGGTCGGTGGTGATGAAGAGGATCTTCCGTCCCACGGGCCCTCCCGGGTCAGGCCGCTCGGCCGGGCGAGCGGGTGAGCGTTCTCTCGCAGGCGCGGAGCTCGGCAAGCAGCTTCGTGCGCGTCGACGACGTGGCGACGCCGAGCAAGGCAACGCGCAGCGCATAGTCGGCCTCGGCACGGAAGCCGGCGGCGTCGATCTCCCCCGCCGCCCACCGTCGGATCACTCCGTTGACGGCCAGCGTGACGTGGACGCCGAGCACGTGCGCGTCGAGGTCGTCCCGCAGTGACCGCTGTGCGATGGCGTCGCGGATCGACGACTCGTAGAGCGCGATCGTGCGACGCCGGATCGGGAGGCCCCGAGCGCCCGTGGCGGGATCGTGCACCGCCTGCACGAGGGCACGGTAGAGCGCGGGACGGGCGACGAAATGGTCGACGAGGCCGGCGACGATCGCCCGCGCCCGGTCGAGGGCGTCGGGCGAGTCGACCGCAGCCAGTTCCGCGCCCAGGTCCTCGAGGCCGGCGCGCAGCACGCCGACGAGAACGTCCTCCTTGGCGCCGACGAGGTTGTAGACGGTCGCGTAGCTCACGTCCGCCGCCTCCGACAGGCGACGCATCGTGACGCCGTCGAGCCCGTCCGCTTCCACGAGCTGCGCCGCCGCGTCGAGGATGCGTCGGCGGCGGCGCGCCTTGCCCTGCTCCCGGCGCCCCTGCTCCTGGTCCTCGTGCTGCGCCGAGGCTTTCCGCGCCGAATTCATATCAGAGTATAAGTTTGGCCGACCAGGCCGGCGAGCGCAAGCGGGCACGTGCGGGACCGGGTTTAGGCTCCACCGGAAGGCCGAGGGGGGCGGGCGTGCGCTACGACCTGGTGATCCGGAACGGGACGGTGGTCGACGGCACCGGGGCGCCGTCGTTCCGGGGCGACGTGGCGGTGCAGGGCGACCGGATCGCCGCCGTGGGCGACGTCGACGGTGATGGGCGCGAGACGATCGACGCCGACGGCCGCGTCGTGAGCCCGGGGTTCGTCGACGTCCACACCCACCTGGACGCCCAGGTCGGCTGGGACCCGGTGGCGTCGTCGTCGTGCTGGCACGGCGTCACGTCGGTCGTGCTCGGCAACTGCGGCGTGACGTTCGCGCCGTGCAAGTCCGAGGACCGCGAGTACCTCGCCGAGCTGATGGAGTCGGTCGAGGACATCCCCGCCGCCAGCATCCTCGACGGCCTCTCGTGGCACTGGAAGACGTACGGCGAGTACCTCGCCGAGCTCGACCGCCTTCCGAAGGGCATCAACGTCGGTGGCATGGTCGGCCACTGCGCGGTTCGCCACTGGGCGATGGGTGAGCGCGGCCTCGACGAGGCTCCCGCGTCCGCCGACGACATCGCGGCGATGACGGCTCTCGTCGACGACGCGATCGGCGCCGGCGCCCTCGGGTTCTCGACGTCACGCACGATGCTCCACCGCGTGCCCGACGGTCGCGCGGTGCCGGGCACGTACGCCGCGCCGGACGAGCTGCTCGCGATCGGCGACGTGCTCGGTCGCCACGGCCGCGGCACCTTCGAGGTCGCGCCCAAGTTCGGCGAGGCGGACGGCCCCGACTACGAGGCATCCCAGGCCGAGGTGAGGTGGATGGCCGAGGTCAACCGCAGAACACGCCGGCCCGTCACGTTCGGTCTCGCGCAGAGCGACTTCCGTCCCGAGCTGCACTCGCGTGTCCTCGGCTTCGTCGACGACGAAGCGACCCACGGCGCGAGCCTCCGCCCCCAGACCACCGCGCGCGGCATCGGCTTGCTGTTCGGGATCGCGCACCGCACGTTCTACGACGGCCTGCCGTCGTGGCAGGCGCTCCAGGCGCTCGACCTCGACGGTCGTCTCGCTGCCCTCGACGACCCCGAGAGTCGGGCGCAGCTGATCCGCGACGCCGACGAGCACCCGCCCGGCCTCGACCCCGGTTGGGTGTATCTCGTCGGGACGACCGACGCCCACTACGCCTACACACCCGACGACAGCCTCGGTGCCATCGCCGCCCGGGCCGGCGAGACGCCGGCGGCGGCGTTCGTCCGCCTCACACGCGAGAGCCGCGGGCGGGCGCTGTTCAGCTTCCCGTTCCTGAACCAGAGCCTCGCCGCCGTCGACGAGATGCTGCACCATCCCGCCGTCATGCTCGGGCTCGGCGACTCGGGCGCCCACGTCGGCCAGATCATGGACGCCTCCTTGCCCACGTTCTTCCTGTCGCACTGGGTCCGCGACCGGGGCGAGTTCACGCTCGAGGACGGGATCCGCCGCCTCACCTCGGACACTGCCGGCGTGTTCGGCATCGCCGACCGGGGTGTGATCCGGGAAGGCGCCTACGCCGACCTCAACGTGCTCGA
>DATFVT010000342.1:0-3460 GCA_035260105.1 Acidimicrobiia bacterium | reverse complement strand
TCGCTCATCGCGTCTCCTTCGTGCGGATCGCGCGGGAGCGCGATCGGTGTCGCGTGCACGAGGAGCGGCTAGCCAGGTCGAACCAGCGGGTCGCGGAGCGAGGCCGATGCATACGCGCGGGCCTCGGCGAGCAACCCGACGAGGCGCGACGCGTGGTCGCAGGCCGAGTCCAGGAACGCCGCCGGATCCACGCGGTTGGAGCGCGTCGACCCACTGCCCGGGCACGGGTGGGGTGATCCCGGGCCCTCCGCCGGCGGCGCGCGCTTCGGTGCGAAGCCGACTTCGCCGCCGGCGAGGGCACCGACCGGCGCGGGGGGATCGAGGTCCGCGGGCGCGGGGTCGCCCGGCGGCGGCGGGGCGGCGCGATCGAGGGCGCCGGCCGGCGCGGGCGCGTCGGGCACGGGCGTCGCGCCCAGCTCGACGAGGCGGTCCAGCGGCGTCGGCAGGTCAGGAACCTCGGGGGCGGGCAGGTCGGGCAGAGACGGCTCCGGCGGCACGACTTCGGGGACACCGGGCAGCGGTCCCACGACCCCGGTGACGCTTCCCGGGTCGACGGGTGGCACGGCCAGGGGCTCGGGGACGGCAGGCAGCCCGGGGAGATCGGGAGGCACCGGCACGCCCGGCACCGGCGGCACCGGCGCCGCGAGCGGCGGCACGGCGGGCGGGATCGGCACGGGGGGAGGCGCCAGCGCCGGCGTGGGGAGCGGGGTCGGCGGCACCGGGGCTTGCGGCGGTGCCGGCAGCGACGGCGGCGGCGAGGCCGGCGGAGTGGGGGTGGTAGCCGGGGGGAGCGCGTCGGCGTGCGCCGATCGTTCCCGCCCTGCCAGCACGAGCAGCGCCGCCGCCGCGATCCCTAGGAACAGCAGGCGGGGCAGAAGTCGGACAAACGTCCCCATTCGCCCGAAAGTCTCGCACAAATCGGACGTTCGTGCTCGTCCGTTCAGGAACCGAGGCGGCTCCGCGCCCGGTCGCGGGCCCAGGCGTAGTCGGCCTTGCCGTTCGGCCCCCGGGGCACCCGGTCGACGACGACCACGTGGCGGGGGCGCTTGAACCGGGCCAGGCCGCTGCGCTCGACCGCCTCGGCGATCTCGTCCGCGTCGGGGGTTCCGCCCGGCGCCGGCGCCACCACGGCGGTGACCGCCTCGCCGAATCGGTCGTCGGGCACGCCGACCACGACGACGTCGGCCACCGACGGGCTCTGCTTGACCGCTTCCTCGACCTCCTCGGGGAAGATCTTCTCGCCGCCCGAGTTGATCGACACCGACCCGCGACCGAGGAGCGTGACCGTGCCGTCGTCCTCGACCGTCGCGTAGTCGCCCGGGATCGAGTACCGCCGCCCGTCGACCTCGCGGAACGTCTCCGCCGTCTTCTCCGGGTCCTTGTAGTAGCCGAGGGGGATGTTCCCGCCGACGGCGAGGTAGCCGACCTCGCCCGAGCCCGGCTTCACCTCGAGCCCGTCGTCGCTGAACACCTTCGTCTCCGGCCCGATCGCGAACTTCGCGGTCTCGCCCTTCGAGTCGGTGGTGGTGATCGCGTTCGCGAACCCCACGCCTTCACTCGAGCCCAACGAGTCGTAGGCGATGACGGGATGGCGCGCGATCAGCTCGCGCTTCACCGACTCGCTCCACATGACACCCGAGCTGATCACGAGCAGCAGCGACGAGAGGTCGTAGGGCTCGCCGCGGGCATCGGCCTCGTCGAGGGCGCGCAGCATCGGCTTCGCGAACGCGTCGCCGACGATCGCGATCTGCGAGACCCGCTCGCGCTGCACGACCCGCCAGAGCTCGTCCGGGTCGAAGTGACGGCTCTCGAGCGTGACGATCGTGCCGCCGAGGAACAGCACCTGGAGCGTCGAGAACTGACCGGTGCCGTGCATGAGCGGCGACGCAGGCAGGTGTACGGGGACCAGAGGAGACTCGTGGACCTTCCGGACGACGGCTTCGACCCCGCTCGTGTCCTCCGGGATCGGCAGCCCGAAGAAGGCGGTGGCCGCGGGCGCGAGCGCAGCGAAGAGGTCCTCCTGGCGCCACATGACGGCCTTCGGCATTCCCGTCGTGCCGCCCGTGTAGAGGAAGAGGAGATCGTCGCCCGACCGCTCGATCCGCTCCATCGGCTCGTGCCGCTCGATGAGGTCCTCGTAGTCGACGGCGCCCGGCACGAGAGGCGCGCCGTCGTCTACCTGCACGGCAAGGCGCACCCGCAAACTGGGGTCCCGCACCTTGTCGACGCGCGGCCCGAGCTCACCGTGGAACACGATCGCCTCGGCGTCGGAGTTCTCGAGCAGGTAGGCGAGCTCCTCCTCGGTGTAGCGGTAGTTCACGTTGGCCGGGACGGCGCGCAGCTTGAAGCAGGCGAAGAGCGTCTCGAGGTACTCGTTCGAGTTGTAGAGGTAGAAGGCGACCTTCGAGTCCGGGCCGAGGCCGTGGTCGCGGAGCGCGGCCGCGAGGCGGCTCGCCCGCTCGTCGAGCTCCCGCCAGGAGCGCCGTCGCCCGCCCTGCACGAGCGCTGTGTGGTCGGGGATCGTGTCGGCCACGGTCTCGAACACCGTCCCGAAGTTCCAGTTCACGAGGCCCTCCTCGGCGTTCGCAGGGCGCACCGGAGCGCAGCGTACGCTCCGCCCATGAGGAGCCGGGGCGGGGGCCAGCGCATTCCCCGCCCGCCGGGCGCCCGCACGGGTGGCCCCGCGCCGTGGAGTCATGTACCCCCCGAGCGGCGCCGGCTCACCCTCGCCCACGTGCGCGAGCGCTGCGCGGCGCTGCCCCCGCCGCAGCCGCCGGCGTTCGAGATGCCCGGGAGCCGCCCGGCGGGCGTGCTCGTGCCCCTGTTCGAGCGGCGGGGCGAGGCGAACGTCATCCTGACCAAGCGCCCCGAGACCATGCCCACGCACCGGGGCGAGATCTCCTTCCCGGGCGGCGGGCTCCTGCCCGGGGTCGACACCTCCCTCCGCGACGTGGCGCTGCGCGAGGCCGAGGAGGAGATCCGCCTCCCGCCGGCGGCGGTCGACGTGGTCGCCGAGCTCGACACCCTGGCGACCGTCGGGTCGCGCTTCACGATCACGCCCTTCGTCGGGATCGTCGAGGAGCTGCCGCCTCTCGTGCCGAACCCGAGCGAGGTCGTGAAGATCCTCGAGGTGCCCCTGTCCGAGCTCCTCGACGACGACGCCTTCCACGAGGAGTACTGGGGGTCGCCCGACCGGGCCATCTCCTTCTTCGAGCTGCCCGGCGAGACCGTGTGGGGCGCGACGGCGCGCGTCCTGGTCGCGTTCCTCGCCCATCTCACGGCCCGGCCGTAGTCGGGCGGTAGCATTTTCTCTTCCAGGGGAACAAGCGAGCAGGAGGCGACGGGGCGTGGAGGTCGAGATCGGGATCGGCAAGTCGGGGCGCCGGGCCTACGGGTTCGACGACATCGCGATCGTCCCCAGCCGCCGGACCCGAGATCCCGAGGACATCGACGTCACCTG
>DATFVT010000341.1:0-3069 GCA_035260105.1 Acidimicrobiia bacterium | reverse complement strand
CATACGAACGAACTCGGCGGCGTTCTTCGACCTCGACAAGACGATCATCGCCAAGAGCTCGGTCCTCGCATTCGGGCGGCCGTTCTACCGCGAGGGTCTGCTGTCGAGGCGGACGATCGTCAAGAGCCTCTACGCCCAGGTCGTGTTCATGCTGGTGGGCGCGGACGAGGAGAAGATGGAGAAGCTGCGCGTCGCGATGTCGGCGATGACCCGGGGCTGGAACCGCGATCACGTGGCGTCGATCGTGCGCGAGACGCTGACCGACGTGATCGAGCCCATCATCTACGCGGAGGCGCTCGAGCTGTTCGACGAGCATCACGCCGCCGGGCGCGACGTGGTCATCGTGTCCTCGGCGCCGACGGAGGTGGTCGAGCCGCTGGCCGAGTTCCTCGGGGCCGACGACGCGATCGGCACGCGCGCGGCCGTCGACGCCGAAGGCAACTACACCGGCGAGCTCGAGTTCTATGCGTACGGCGCGCACAAGGCGCAGGCGATTCGCCAGCTCGCCGCACGCGAGCACATCAACCTGGCGATGTCGTACGCCTACACCGACTCGGTCACCGACCTGCCGATGCTCGAGCTGGTGGGGCACCCGGTCGCCGTGAACGCCGACAAGGACCTCGCACGAGTCGCACGTGAACGCGACTGGGAGATCCGGGACTTCGAACGTCCCGTGCGGTTGCGCAACCGGGTGCCGGTGCCACCGACCGGTCCGACCCTGGCGGTGGGCGGCGCGCTCGCGGCCGCCGGCGCCGGGGTGGCGGTGTGGTGGTGGTTCCGCCGCCGCAATGATGCCGCCTGACGGCGGCAGCTCCGTGGACGTCCCGCGCGTCCGCCTCGCGCAGCTCCCGACGCCGCTCGAGCCGATGGACCGGTTCTCCGAGTGGCTCGGGGGGCCGCGCGTGCTCGTCAAGCGGGACGACCTGACGGGTCTGGCCCTCGGCGGGAACAAGGCGCGCAAGCTCGAGCTCCTGTGTGGCGAGGCGCAGGCGCTCGGCTGTGATGTGCTCGTCACCGGCGGAGGCGCGCAGAGCAACCACGCCCGGATGACGGCCGCGGCGGCCAACCGGCTCGGGCTCGAATGCCACCTCGCCGTCGGCGGGAAGGAGCCGGGCGTCTACAGCGGCAACCTCCTCCTCGACCGCGTCCTCGGGGCGACGCTGCACTTCACGGGAGCGGATTCGTACTACGAGGTCGAGTCCGCGATCGAGGAGGTCGCCGTACGCCTGGTGGCCGACGGCCGGCGCCCGTTCGCGATGCCGATCGGCGGGGCGTCGGTCACCGGTGCCGCCGCCTTCGTCGACGCCGCCGACGAGCTGCTCGAGCAGATCGACCAGGGCGGGAGCCGCGACGCGGTCGACTGGATCGTCGTCGCGGACGGGTCGGGTGGGACGCACGCCGGGCTCGTCGCCGGCTTGAGCGGAGCGACGCGCGTCCTCGGGGTCGACGTGGGGACACGACCCGACCTCGACGACGTCGTCCCGCGGCTCGCCGCCGGCACTGCGGCCCGGACCGGACGGGCCGCGCCCACCGCCGAGCTGCTGCTCGACCACTCGCGGTTCGGCGACGGCTATGGCGCGGTCACGGACGACGCCCTCGAGGCGATCGAACGCGTCGCGATCCTCGAGGGGATCGTCCTCGACCCCGTCTACACCGGCAAGGCCATGGCCGGGCTCATCGGCGCGGTGCGGGAACGTCGGTTCGCACCCCGGGAAACGGTCGTGTTCTGGCACACGGGTGGCGCCGTCGCCCTGTTCGCCCGCCGCTACGCCGAGCTCTTCGCCGACCGCTGACCGGGCGCGAACGTGCCCGGGCGGAGCCCGGGCACGATACGGAGGCCCTGGCCGCCGGCGCTCGAGCCGGCGGTGGGCCGGCGGTCAGACTTCGCGGACCTTGCGGGCCACCGCGATTCCGATCGCCACGAGGATCAGCAACACGAGCAGCTTCTTCACAGCAGATCTCCCTGTCGACGGCCGCTCCCCCGATGCTAGCGACCCTGCTAGACCGGCGCCGGAGGTGAACGGGGTCTGGTGGCCCCCCTCGTCTTCAAAACGAGTGGGACGGGCGAACCCCGTCCGGTGGGTTCGATTCCTGCCACCTCCGCCGACCGGCCGAATCCACAGGAGGGCAGACCAAAATGGGCAAGGCGATCAGCGAGGTCATCCCGTTCGCTGTCGTGGTGGCGATCAGCCCGCTGGCGATCGTCGCGATCATCCTCGTGCTGTTCTCGGCCCGCGCCCGGGTCAACAGCATCCTCTTCACCCTCGGGTGGATCGTCGGCGTCGCCATCGTGGGCACGGTCATCTACCTCCTCGCCGACGCCGGGGACGTCAGCAGCGGCGGGAGCGGATCGGACACCTCGTACTGGCTCAAGCTCGTCGTCGGGATCCTGCTGGTGCCCTTGGCGTTCCGGCATTGGCGCAAGCAGCCGGGGGCGGGTGAGGAGGCCGCCCAGCCGAAGTGGTTGTCGTCGATCGACACGCTGACGCCGGTCAAGACGGGCGGTCTGGCCGTCGGGCTGGCGGCGCTGAACCCGAAGAACCTCGCGCTGACACTCGCCGCCGGCACGAGCCTCGCCCAGGCTGGAGTGTCGGGCGGCGACGCGACGGTCGGCTTGGTCGTGTTCGTGCTGATCGCGAGCCTCGGCATCATCGTGCCCGTGGTCTTGTACTTCGTCGGCGGTGAACGCGCCGCCGGCATACTCGACGGATGGAAGACGTGGCTCTCGATACACAACACGGCGATGACGGCCACGGTGTTGCTCGTCATCGGCGCCGTGCTGTTCAGTCAGGGGTTGCGCGGCCTGACGTGACCGGCACGTGCTCCGGGTCCGGCTTTCGGATCGCGAGGCGGTGCGCGAGCGTCACCTCGATCACGGCGACGACCGATCCCACCGCCGCGCCCGCCAGCGTGTTGACGACGAACACAGCCAGCGAACCGAGGCTCTCGAAGACCTCGACGATCGCGTGCACGATGTTCTCCTCGAGGGCAAGCGGCAGAGTGACGAGGAAGAACACCAGCCAGAAGTGCCCCCGGACGAGCTCGCGGGAGCGACGGAACGCGCTGCGC
>DATFVT010000340.1:0-6168 GCA_035260105.1 Acidimicrobiia bacterium | reverse complement strand
GCGCTGCGCGAGATCCACGAACGTTCGATCCACGAGCTCGAGGACGTGCTGTCGCCCGACCTGAAGTCCGAGCTGTGCGAGGTCGTGCTGCCGCTCAAGGACGAAGCGCCGAGCGAGTCCGAGGTCCGGATCGCGCAGGCTCAGCTCGTCGGCTGGCTCGAGGGGTTGTTCCAGGGCATCCAGGCCACCTTGTTCACCCAGCAGATGGCGGCCCAGGGGCAGTTCGAGGAGATGCGACGGCGCGCGCTCGAGTCCGGTCAGCCGCCTCCACAGCCGCCGCAGGCACCGCCCCCGGGCAGCGGGTACCTCTGATGCAGGATCCGCTGGCGGCGTCGGAGCCACCGCGGATGTTCGGCGCCTCGTGGACGCCGGACAGCTGGCGCACGCGTCCCGCCGGTCAGCAGTTCACGTGGCCTGATCCCGCCGCGCTCGACGCGGCGCGGGACGACCTCCGCCGCCAGCCGCCGCTCGTCTTCGCCGGGGAGGCGCGCCAGCTCACCGAGTCGCTGGCGGCAGTGGCGGACGGCAAGGCGTTCCTCTTGCAGGCGGGCGACTGCGCCGAGTCGTTCGACGCCTTCTCGGCCGACACCATCCGGGACAAGCTGAAGATCATCCTGCAGATGGCGGTCGTGCTCACCTACAGCACGGGCGTGCCGACGGTGAAGGTCGGCCGCATCGCCGGGCAGTTCGCAAAGCCTCGCACCGCGCCCACCGAGAACCGCGACGGCGTCGAGCTCCCGTCGTTCCGCGGCGACATGGTCAACGACTTCGCCTTCGAGGCCGCCGCCCGCTCGCCGGACCCGCAGCGCATGGTGCGCAGCTACCACCAGTCGGCCGCCACCCTGAACCTGCTGCGCGCGTTCACGAAGGGCGGGTACGCCGACCTCGGCCGGGTGCATCAGTGGAACCTGGAGTACGTCGCCTCCAGCCGGGAGGGCCGCCGCTACGAAGCCGTCGCCCGGGAGATCGACCGCGCGTTGCGCTTCATGGCCGCCTGCGGCATCGACCTCGACGCCGAGGTCCAGCTCCACCAGGTCGACTTCTTCACGGCCCACGAGGCCCTCGTCCTCGAGTACGAGGAGGAGCTGACCCGGCGCGACAGCCTGACCGGACGCTGGTACGACTGCTCGGCCCACCTGCTGTGGGCGGGCGAGCGCACCCGCCAGTCGGGCGGCGCCCACGTCGAGTTCCTCTCCGGCGTCGAGAACCCCGTCGGCGTCAAGCTCGGCCCCGACGCCTCACCCCAGGACGTGCTGACCCTGTGCGAGCGCCTCGATCCGGCTCGCACTCCCGGCCGCCTCGTGCTCTACAGCCGGATGGGAGCCGACGAGGTCGAGGAGCGGCTCCCGCCGCTCCTACGGGCGGTGCGCATGTCGGGCCATCCCGTCGTCTGGGCGTGCGACCCGATGCACGGGAACACTTTCGTGCACGACAGCGGTTACAAGACAAGGCGCTTCGAGGACGTCATGCGCGAGCTGCGCGGCTTCTTCGCCGCCTGCGCCGACGCTTCTGTGTGGCCCGGGGGCGTCCACGTCGAGCTCACGGGCGAGAACGTCACCGAGTGCCTCGGCGGCACCGAGGAGGTCCTCGGCGATCACCTCGAGCACCGCTACGAGACGATGTGCGACCCGCGGTTGAACGCCCGCCAGTCGCTCGACCTGGCCTTCCAGGTCGCCGAGCTGGTGCGCCGCTGAACCACGACGGCCGCCGGGGACGCCGGCGCGGCGCCCCTCGGGAGGAGCGATGGTAGAGAGCGAGTTCGAGGACCTGGGCCCCAACTCCGGGCTGGCCGAGGAGATGCACGGCCGCTACGTCGAGGACCCCACGTCGGTGCCCGACGAGTGGCGAGAGTTCTTCGACCATCGCGACGACGGCGCGTCCGCTCCGTCCTCGGCTGCGTCCTCGGACGCCCGCCCCGCGCCGACGCCGACCCGGTACCGGGCACCGGAACCGGAGCGTCCCTCCCCCGCGCCGCAGCCTGCTTCCCCTGCTCCGGCGGCCGCGCCCTCGGCGCCGGCCGCGCCGGCTCCGGCCGCCGACGGCGACAAGCCCGTGCCGCTGCGGGGCGCAACGGCGCGGATCGTCGAGAACATGGAGGCCTCGCTCGGCGTCCCCACGGCCACGTCGGTCCGCACGGTCCCGGCCAAGCTGCTCGAGGTCAACCGGCAGATCCTCAACAACCACCTCGCCCGCACCGGCGGTAACAAGGTGAGCTTCACGCACCTGATCGCCTACGCGGTGCTCGAGGCACTGGCACAGGTGCCGGTCATGAACTCCTCGTACGAGGTCGTCGACGGGCAGCCGAACGTCGTGCACCACGAGCACGTGAACCTCGGTCTCGCGGTCGACGTCGAGCGGAGCGACGGGTCGCGCACGCTGCTCGTCCCGAACGTGAAGCGCGCCGACACGCTCGACTTCAAGGCGTTCCACGACGCCTACGAGGAGGCGATCGGCAAGGTGCGCTCGGGAAAGCTGTCGCCCGACGACTTCGCCGGCACGACGGGCACGATCACGAACCCCGGCACGATCGGCACGATGCACTCGGTGCCGCGGCTGATGCCGGGCCAGGGTTTCATCATCGGCGTCGGCGCGATCGCCTTCCCCGCCGAGTACGAAGGTGCCGACGAGCGGACGATCGCGCAGCTCGGCGTCAGCAAGACGATCACCCTGACGAGCACGTACGACCATCGCGTCATCCAGGGCGCCGAGAGCGGGCGGTTCCTCGCCGTCGTCCACGACCTTCTCCTCGGCGAGAACGAGTTCTACGACGAGATCTTCCAGAGCTACGCGGTGCCGTACGAGCCGGCGCGGTGGAGCGTCGACGTCAGCCCCGTCAGCGCCGCGGGCGAGCACGACGCGCTGGCGTCGACCGACAAGGCCGTCGGGGTCCAGCAGCTCATCAACATGTACCGGGTGCGCGGCCACCTCATCGCCAACCTCGACCCGCTCGGCGCGAAGGAGCCGCAGACGCACCCCGAGCTCGACATCAACCACTACGACCTGACGATCTGGGACCTCGACCGCGAATTCCCGACCGGTGGCCTCGCCGGCGAGCCGACGATGACGTTGCGCGACATCCTCGGCGTGCTCCGGGACGCCTACGCCCGCACGATCGGCGTCGAGTACATGCACATCCAGGAGCCCGACCAGAAGGCGTGGATCCAGGAGCACGTGGAAGGCGTCGTGTGGGAGCCGAGCCGCGAGGAGAAGGAGCGGATCCTCGAGCGCCTCGTCGCCGCCGAGGCCTTCGAGCGCTTCCTGCACACCAAGTACCTCGGCCACAAGCGGTACAGCCTCGAGGGCGCCGAGAGCACGATCCCGATGCTCGACGCGCTGCTGTCGGCGGCGGCCGACGACGGCGTGGAGGCGGCGATCCTCGGCATGCCGCACCGTGGCCGGCTCAACGTGCTGACGAACGTCGTCGGCAAGTCCTACTCGCAGATCTTCCGTGAGTTCGAGGGCGAGCTCGACCCGATGTCGGCGCAGGGGTCCGGGGACGTGAAGTACCACGTCGGCGCGACCGGCAAGCACGCGTCGCCGTCCGGCAACGAGATCGTGGTGACGCTGGCCTCCAACCCGAGCCATCTCGAGGCCGTCGACCCGGTCGTCGAGGGCATGGCCCGGGCGGACGAGGACCAGAAGGGCGACCGGGACCGTCGCAAGGTCCTCCCGGTGCTGCTGCACGGCGACGCCGCCTTCGCCGGCCAGGGCGTCGTGGCGGAGACGCTCAACCTCTCCGAGGTTCCCGGGTACGACGTCGGCGGCACCGTGCACCTGGTGGTGAACAACCAGCTCGGGTTCACGACCGCGCCGGAGATCGGCCGCTCGGCCGTGTACGCGACCGACATCGCCAAGATGGTGCAGGCGCCGATCTTCCACGTGAACGGCGACGATCCCGAGGCGTGCGTCCGGGTGATGCGCCTCGCGTTCGCGTTTCGGCAGGCGTTCCGCAAGGACGTCGTCGTCGACATGATCTGCTACCGGCGCTACGGGCACAACGAGGCCGACGAGCCCGCGTTCACGCAGCCGCGCATGTACGAGCTCATCCAGACGCACCCGTCGCCCCGCACGCGTTACGTCGACGAGCTCGTGCGCGAAGGCGACATGACGGCCGACGAGGCCGCCGCCGTGAGCGAGGACTTCAAGTCCCGCCTCGACGCCGCGTTCAGCGAGACGCACAAGAGCGCGCCGCCCGACCCGAGCCGGGCCGCCACGCCGGACGCGCCGAGCGAGCCGCGCCTGCCCGCACCGCACGCCGACCCGTCCGTGCGCGTGGCGACGAGCGTCGACCGGTCGGAGCTCGACCGCGTCGTCGAGGGGCTCACCTCGCGCCCCGAGGGCTTCACCGTGCACCCGAAGCTCGAGCGCATCCTGCAGGCGCACCGGGTCGCGTTCGAGAAGGACGAGGTCGACTGGTCGTTGGCGGAGACGTTCGCGTTCGGCTCCCTGGTCCTCGAGGGGACGCCGGTCCGCCTGGCGGGGCAGGACACCCGGCGGGGCACGTTCAGCCAGCGCCACGGCGTCCTCATCGACCAGCGCACCGAGGCGGAGTACGTCCCTCTCGCGCACCTGTCGCCGGACCAGGCGCCGTTCATGCTGTACGACTCCGTGCTGTCGGAGTTCGCCGCCCTGGGCTTCGAGTACGGCTACTCGGTCGAGTACCCCGAGGCGCTCGTCCTGTGGGAGGCGCAGTTCGGCGACTTCGTCAACGGCGCCCAGGTCGTCATCGACCAGTTCATCACGGCGGCGGAGGACAAGTGGGGCCAGGCCAGCAGCGTCGGGCTGCTCCTCCCCCACGCCTTCGAGGGGCAGGGACCCGAGCACTCGAGCGCGCGCATGGAGCGGTTCCTCGCCCTGAGCGCGGAGGACAACCAGCGGGTCGTCTACCCGTCGACGGCCGCGCAGTACTTCCACGTGCTGCGGCGTCAGGCGCTCGCCACGCGGCGGGTGCCGATGGTCTGCTTCACGCCCAAGCGCTACTTGCGCATGCCGCAAACGCGCTCGCACGTGTCGGACTTCACCTCCGGTGGGTTCCGGTTGACGCTCGACGACCGTGCCGATCTCGATCGTCCCGACGTGCGCCGTGTCCTGCTGTGCACGGGCAAGGTCGGGCACGAGCTCATGGACAAGCGGGACGAGCTGGGAGCACCGGCGGCCGTCGTGCGCGTCGAGCAGCTCTACCCGTGGCCGGAGGACGAGATCCTCACCACGCTCGCCACCTACCCCAACGCGCGCGAGGTGTGGTGGGTGCAGGAGGAGCCGGCGAACATGGGCGCCTGGAACTTCGTCCACGCCCGGCTCGCACGTTCGCTGCGCGACCGGGCCGAGCTGCGGCACGTGGCGCGCGAGGCGAGCGCGAGCCCCGCGACGGGCAGCCAGACGATCCACGAGCGCGAGCAGGAGCAGCTGCTCGCCGCCGCGTTCGAAGGACTCGGTGAGGGCGTCGAAGCGGACGAGCCCGAGAGCTAGGTCTTCGCGCCGAAGCCGCGCAGCAGCGCGTCGACGAGTGCGTCGACGAAGGCCTCGCTCAGCGGCTCCTGGGTGATCATGAGCCGGTGGAAGATCGGCCCGACGAGCATGCTGCCCATGAGGGTGACGTCCGTGTCGGGCGGCAGCTCGCCCCGTTCGACGCCGCGCTGCAGCACCTCGCGCGTCCGGGCCTTGCGGTCGGCGAGGAAGCTCCGGAAGCGGTCGTCGAGCTCGGGGTTGCGGCGGCGCTCGAACGTCATCGCCGGCATGACCCGCCCGGCCGGGCTGTTCCGGAACTTCTGGACGAGTGACCGGGCGAGGCCGCGTACGTCGTCGCGCAGGTTGCCGGTGTCGGGGAAGCTGACCTCCTCGTCGGCCAGGCAGCTCCCGGCCTCGACCACGAGGTCGACCTTCGAGGGGTAACGCCGGTAGACGGTCGCCTTGCTCACGCCGGCGCGGTCGGCGACGTCCTCGACGGTGAACCCCTCGAACCCGCGCTCAGCGAACAGGTCGACGGCCGCCTCCCGGATCGCACGGTCGGCGATGGCGGAGCGGGGCCGGCCCCGCGGGCGCTCGGGCGCGCCGGGCTCGTCGAAGGTGGTGTCGCTCATCGTCGCTCCGGCGGGTCGGCGGGCACGTAGGCGGGCGCCCCGTTGCCGGGGGGTGCGTCCACCGGGACCGGCGCGCCGTCCCGGGCAG